>JAHJDP010000104.1 GCA_018831195.1 Candidatus Eisenbacteria bacterium
ACCCCTGGTACCGACTCGCACGGGGTGGGATTCCATATTCTATTTTTCAGACTTCTGTGAGTGCCATGGAGATGGGCAGGTCGACTATAATTGGCCGAATGGTGTTGGGCTTCCAGCATGATCCTTCCACGACCCGATATGAGCGGCTGATTTTTATTCCCCACCTGCGACTCGCACGAATCTGCGTGTGGTTTGTAAGACAGGTATTCGTTTTCTTCCCAGATCGGTCAATTTTTATTCCCCACTTGCGACTCGCACGAGAGTCCGTGTAGTTTGTAAGTAGGGAATTCGGTTTATCAAAACAGTAGGTCACAGCCTTATGGATTATTATGAAGAGGCCGATCTCTTTTCTCTAATAAAATACAAGAAAAGTCTGGAAATATCGACTTAATTCGCCATCAGATCAATTGCGCAACAGAAACTTACTAATAGGAGGAACAACAGGCCGGATTTGGTCATGATGTGCATCGGTGGGACGGTGACGCGAGCCCGCTGTATCAATAATCGGTCGGGTTTTACATCTTTTATGGGTTACCAGCAATAGTAATCGGACTATTTGAAAGGAATTTGGAGTGGCATCCGACGCCCGAGTTATTAGGGTCTTCATCTCCTCAACCTTCCGCGACATGATGCAGGAACGCGATCTGTTAGTTAAACAGGTCTTCCCCGAACTACGCCGCATCTGCGAAAGACGCTTCGTCACATTCACCGAGGTGGACATGCGCTGGGGTATCACGGAGGAACAAGCCGCAGAAGGCAAGGTCCTACCACTGTGTCTCACTGAAATTCATCATTGCCGTCCCTATTTTATTGGGCTGCTGGGAGAGCGTTATGGTTGGATTCCCGACACCATCCCCGCTGATGTGATCAAGAGCGAACCCTGGCTGAAGGAGCATCTGAACGCCCGAACCTCAGTTACCGAGCTTGAGATCTTGCATGGGGTTTTAAACAATCCGGCAATGCAAACTCATGCATTCTTCTATTTCCGCGACCCGAAGTGGATCGAATCCCTGACCGATGCCGAACGTCGGGAAATGATCGAACGGGATATCCCGATCGATGTCGAATATTACGGGATAAAAGAGGCCTCGCGCCGGACTCAAGAGCGTAAAGATAAACTGGTAGCTCTAAAGGATCGCATTCATCAAAGTGGTCTGCCTGTGATCGAAGATTATGCCAGTCCCGAAGCCTTGGCCAAGATCATCCGTGAACAATTCAAAGAATTAATTGACCGGCTCTTCCCAGAGGAGGATGTGCCTGATGATCTGGATCGGGAGCGGCTGACTCACGAAGCACATGCGAAAAGTAAACTGTTTGCCTGTATTAAACGGCCCAGCCATCTTGCGGCGTTGCACAAATTCGCTGACTCCGAACATGGCGGCAAAGGTCTTGTGGTCACAGGTGATAGTGGCAGTGGCAAAACAGTGTTATTGGCGGATTGGGCGCGCGAGCGAGCCAATAGCCATCCGGATGGATTTCTTTTCCAACACTATTTTGGCTCCACCCCGGATAGTGCTTCAGTTCGTAATTTTCTGAGACGGCTCCTGGCTGAAATCAAACGCCGGTTTGATATTGAAGAAGACATTCCAACCGAACCGGAGAAGCTGAGGGAGGCACTCCCATTGTGGCTGGCCCAAACGACGGGAAGAGGACAGATCGTCCTTGTCATGGATGGACTGAACCAGGTTCAGGGAGATGAACCTGACCGTCGGCTATTTTGGCTACCGCGCTTCTTTCAACCGCATGTGATCGTCATTGCTTCGTCTCTGCCGGGCCTGGCGCTTGATGCCATTCACGAGCGCGACTGGCATGAACATGATCTTCCCCTTGCTGATGAGAACGAGATCGAGGACATAGTTGAAGCCTATCTGGATGAGTATCGAAAAACTTTGGATCCTGAATTAAGGCGAGATTTAGTCAAGGCGCCGGGCTCAATGAATCCCCTCTTTCTGCGCACGGTGCTTGATGAGCTTCGCCAATTTGGCAGTTTCGAAAAACTACCCGCTCGCGTCGCTCACTATTTGGAGGCTGATAATCCGGGTGATTTATTCCGACGCGTTATTTGCCGCTGGCAGGAGGACTTTGACAATGAACAGGATCTTGTCCGTTGCGCTCTAACCTATCTCTGGGGGGCGCGAATGGGCCTTTCCGAATCGGAATGGCTGGATCTACTTGGAGAAGATATGGGGTCCTTGCCTCGCGCCATTTGGACGCCCCTGTTCCTTGCCATGGAACCACACCTAACCCGGCGTACCGGTTTGCTAGCTTTCGGCCACGACTTCCTGCGCCAGGCCGTTGCCGCGGAGTTTTTGCAGGCAGACAGTGACCGACACTCTGCTCACCTGGAGTTGGCTGCCTACTTTGCCGCGCAGCCGGAGATGACACCCCGCAAATCAGATGAATGGCCCTGGCAACTCCAGGAGGCTGAGGAGTGGGATTGCCTGCAACAGGCCCTCACCGATCGAGAACTTTTTCTGGCGCTGTACAAACAGCAGACGGATGTGGAATTGGGACGATATTGGGTTCGTTTGCGGGAGAACAGGCCCGAAATCAGGATGGGGAAGCTTTATCATGAAGCTTTCGCATCGTGGGAAGTTGGGAATGAACCTTCTCAAAACGGAGTTTTGGCGGGACAACTTTGGATGTATCTTCATGACAATGCATGCTTCAAAGAATCTGAGCCTCTAGCGCACCGAGCGTTGGAGATAAACGAGAAAATCTGCGGACCGAACCATCCAAAGGTTGCCACGGACCTCAACAACCTCGCTCAAGTGCTTTGTTCCACTAACCGTCACTCGGAAGCCGAGCCATTGCTGCGTAGAGCATCGGAAATAGACGAGAAGTTCTACGGACAAGACCATCCTGATGTGGCTATCCGTCTCGGAAACCTGGCGGTGTTACTAAAGCGTACAAAACGTCTTTCCGAGGCTGAGCCCCTGCAGCGCCGTGCGCTGGAGATATTTGAAAAGGTCTTGGGGAAGAACCATCCGAAGTCGGCCATGATGCTAAATAACCTAGCGACGTTACTTCAGGATACGAACCGTCACTCGGAAGCCGAGATTGCGATGCGCCGTGCGCTGGAGATCTTTAAAAAAGCCTTGGGGGAAGACCATCCAAATGTGGCCTTGGTCCAAAATAATCTCGCTCAATTGCTTGGTGACACGAACCGTCACTCGGAAGCCGAACCGCTGCTGCGCCGATCCCTGAAGATTCTTGAGAAAGCCTTGGGCGAAAACCATCCATACGTGGCTGGGTCCTTAAACAATCTTGGGCTCTCTCTTGTGAACACTCATCGGTTTTCGGATGCCGAGCCACTATATCAACGAGCACTCAAGATCAATGAGCAGTCGTATGGTCCGAATGATCCTAGAGTGGCCATCTGTCTCAATAATCTTGCTCAATCGCTTCGGGCCACGAATCACCATTCGGAAGCCGAGCCGTTCATGCGCCGGGCGCTAAAGATCAAAGAGCAGTCGCATGGTCCGAACGATCCTGAGGTGGCCGTCTGCCTCAGCAATCTTGCTCAATCGCTTCAGGCCACGAATCGCCACTCGGAAGCTGAACCGCTCATACGGAAGGCCATCACGATCAACCAGCAATTGTACGGTCCGAACGATCCCAAAGTGGCCATCTGTCTCAATAATCTTGCTCAATTGCTCCAAGTCACGAATCGTTTATCCGAAGCTGAACCCTTGCTGCGCCGATCGCTGGAGATTCTTGAAAATGCTCTGGGGGCGGACCATCCTAATGTGGCTTCGGTCCTAAATAACCTTGCTCAATTGCTCTGTGGCACAAACCGTCGCACGGAGGCCGAACCGCTGCTGCGCCGATCGCTGGAGATTCTAGAAAAGGCCTTGGGGGAAAACGATCCAGAGATCGCAAGTCCTCTCAGCTACCTTGGTCTAATACTTCAAGCCAGGAATTGCCATTCCGAAGCTGAGCCGCTGCTGCGCCGGGCGCTGCAGATTCTCATCCAACACACCCGTGTCACCGGCTACCCACATCCGCATCTTAAGACGGCTGGGAATAACTATGCCCGCCTGCTGCAAGCGATGGGGAGGAGTTTGAAAGATATCCTTGCCGATCTGCAGGCTATAGCCCCTGAAATATTTGATTCAAATTCATCCTAATCCCAAGCGTTATCGGTTGTCCGAGTTCGAGAAATCGTGCGTTAAGTGAACATCATGGGCGGATTTAGTTTGACTTGATGCTGAATGCCACCCGACGGTTGCATTGACCCTGCGGTCCGGTCCGTCGCGGGTTATGAGAACGTTGAATCTGTTCGGTTCCTTTTTACAAACTCGTTGGGCGGAGCGCGGTGCAGTCCATCGGAGCGTGCGTAGTTCCCATGGACCAGGCGCCTTGCGAGGTGGAGGCCAGGAATGTCGTGGTTGATATTTGTCGTGATAGGGATCATTGGTGGTATCGCAGCGGGCCTATTCGGGGTGGGTGGAGGAATCGTCATCGTTCCGGCCCTCGTCTACTGGGCGGGTTTCTCACAGCACAGGGCAACCGGCACCAGCCTCGCGGTACTCCTTCCGCCAATCGGTTTAGCTGCCGTGCTGGAGTACTATCGCACCGGCAACATTGATGTGCGTGCCGCGGTTCTTCTGGCCGTCAGCATGTTCGGCGGGGCCTGGGGCGGGGCGGTTCTTGCCAACCATATGAAGGGGCCGCACCTGCGTCTCGCGTTCGGCGTGTTCGTCTGTGCGATGGGAGTCTACCTTATCCATGGCGCATGCAGGCGGCTTGGCTGGCTATAGGAGGAAGGAACCGATCTGGTAACCACTCTATTTCACGCAGAAAGGGGAGGCGGTGGGTGCGCCTCCCCTCCATAATGTCTACGAATGACGGTCCCTCATCATCCGCAGCCATCGCCCAACCCGGTCTTACTCTACATTGCGAACCAATATGTCAGCTTCGCCAGGAAGACATTTTCAGGTTCGTTGTTGAAAAGGTTTCCCGCGTCAAGATCGTTTGAGAAGGAATGGGGATTGGAGGATTCGCCTCTTTCAAAATAGCCGGATCGGCTGTGCGTCCATACGAGAAAGAGTGTGCTGCCGGGGCGGTACTCCCAGCGATAGACGGCATTCAGATTCACCGCTGTGTAACTGAAGTCGAAGTCGTTGACATCGTATCCCTCTTCCTCGTAGGGCGTGAGATCATAGGTGTCAGCCTTCGCTAACTCTCTAACACGGCGGTAATCGCCGACGGTGATATAGGGCTGAACATAGAGTTCCAGCGATTGATTTCGAGCGAAGAGGAGATTCGTCCGGAGGGTCAGGCTCAGGGTCTGCTGGAGAAGATCACCAAAGACATAGCTGCGACCACCAATACCGACACCGCCGGGCCGTTCGGATATATCGACCGTTTCGATATACTGGGTATCGTCGATGCGGTCATTATATCTGAGATCCAGGTGATGATTAATCGCGCTGGATTGATTCCAATTGAGGGCGCTGTTGAATGTGTAACTTCTGTTGCCGGCCGTATCGTCGAAATAGTTCAGCTCGGCGTAGCAATTCAGATCCTTGCGGGTGTCGGTTTGAACTCCGCCCCAGCCGCCCCAGGTGGTTGGTTCTGAAATTAGGGGGCCGCCGCGGGTCATGTAGCGCTGCGTGCCTTCGAAATTGTAGCTCAAGCCCCACCAGGCTTCGCGGTAATTCCGGAATTGCATCCAGCCGTTAATATTAGAAGTGGTGAATCCCGGATGCCCCTGGCCGTAGGTCCAAGCTATCTCATCGGTGCCGGCGCGATAGCCGGTACGGGACTCATAGAGCCAATTACTGTTAAGGTTAAAGTTGAAATTGGCGCGATTGAAGAGATTGCTTTCCCCATCGGGGTTGTAATTGTAGCCGAGCCACATTCCGCTGGAAATCTCATCGGGCGCACTCAAGAAACCCATATCATTCAGGTTCAGATCCCCTGTTTCCACGCGGCCGTAGGCCGAACCGCGGAGCTTGCCGCCGCCGCGGAAAACGCCAATGGTCGCACCCGATCCGTAATCCTGGCGGCTATTGATATCGGGATCATCGGCGATACCCTCATGATCGACAATGGATCCGACATAAGAGCCTGAGACATTCCAATCGCGATTGTGGAAGTTGAGATCGAAGTCAAACCCGGTGGTATAGGCTTCGCGTGTGGCATAGTCGTCGTCGCCGAGCGGTGCCGCCGTCTTGTTCACCGCGGTCTGCATCAGATTGAACCGGAAGTTACCATTGTTATACTCTTTGCCCAATCTTGCGACGGCATAATGGTTCGTCTCGCGGCCATTCTTGAAGATGTTGTGTGATTTTCCGGCGTCTGTGATATCGGTCGTCGCATAGAGCGCGGCGACGGAGATGTCCCCCGCGGTTTTCCCCGTCATCTTCCCGGCGAATCTGATTCTCGAATTTTCATTCCCTGTCCCGATACGGCGGGAGTAAAACATATTGAATTCAGGATGCGCAAAGAAACGGTTGCCCTCGATGAAGAAGGGCCGCTTTTCTTGGAAGTAAGTCTCATAGGGCGACAAGTTGAGCGTCGCCGGATCGGCTTCCACCTGGCCGAAGTCGGGATTGATGGCGGCGTTGAGTGTCATGTTGGCGGAGATGCCGTACTTGATGTCGGCGCCCATATTCTGGAATTCACCGAGTTTGTCATCGGGGCCGGCAATCGAGGGATCCGTCGTTCGCTGAACAAAATAGGGGATGACCTCCAGCTGTTTCGGCGCGGAGACATTGCTGATGCCTTGAAGCTCGCCGAACCGGCTGATGAATCCGCGGGTTTCCCGGTCCCAGATGACCCAGGCCGTATCCTCGCCGCGCCCATGCATATACCGATAGACCTGTAATCCCCAAGTCATTGATTCCTCAGGGCGAAAACGGATTGCTGAGAACGGAATTTTCATCTCGGCATACCAACCGCGCTCATCGGAATGAGTCTCCGCCTGCCAGACGGCATCCCAATCGTCATCGCGGTCGCCGTCATTGAACATATAGCTGTCCATGAGAACGCCGTCGGGATTCACCCGGAAATTGTAACCGGTGTTGCGGTCATGATAGGGATCCAAATAGACACTGACGATATCGGAGTTGGTGTAATTATCCCGCCGGGAAAGATGGGTTGAAATGTTTTGCGGATTTTCTTCCAGGCAGGCGACACCGAAATAGATGGCGTTTTCGTCATAAAGAACCTTGAAAATCGTCTGCTCCGTCGGCATCGCACCCCGATCGGGATCCCAGACGCGGAAATCGCCGGCCGCCTCAGCATCTTTCCAACAGAGATCGTCGAGCCGGCCGTCCAGCTCGATGGGATGTCCATTCATGCGGGCGGCATGAACGACCCGGAGGTTGGCGTCAACACCGTCTGAAGCTGCGGGAAAAGATTCCCTTAAGTCATCAGGTCCGAATCCCTCGAACCCCGCGGCCCAAAGCGGTGAAGTCAACAGAGACACGATAAGAAGACTGGACAGCAACGTAAAAGCAGTTCGATTCGACATTGTCAGCTTCCCCCCTCTGGGAATTAAGACGGTGGAGGATACGGAAACGTTCAAAAAAATAATGTAAGGACTTTCCGAGCCGTGACCCCCCGGTTTACGGCGCAATCTTTGGGGCTCTAGCAGCGGTGGTGAAAACACGGACTTTGAAAAGAACCGGCCGCGGTCTATGCTGGGGAATCTTTCCGGCGGAGGCGCCGCCTCTGATCCGGAACCACCGCCTCTGATCTGGTGCGAGAAGGAGGGAAGGAATGATTGCCAGGAAGTATCAGGATGTGCCGGCTCAGCCGGTCGAGGGAACTCCCGGGGCCGCGATCCGCTGGCTTATTGCCCAAAAAGATGGCGCCCCTAATTTCGCCATGAGGATTATTGAAATCCAAGAGGGAAGCGCCAGTCCGCATCATACCCATCCATCCGAACATGAGGTCTTTATCCTGGAGGGGAATGGGGTGGTGCGAAGCGAAGAGGGGGACAAGCCTATCGCACCCGGAATCTTCGTCTTTGTTCCCCCGGAGGAAAAGCATCAATTCGTCAATACGGGATCCGGCCTGCTTCGATTTATCTGTATCGTTCCTCTTGAAAAGTAGAGGCGGGGAGAGGGATATGAAAATCCCCTCGGGATAGAAACCGAGGGGATTTTTCTAAGGGACGGCTGACAGCCTACACGATTAAAGGTAACCGGGATCTCTATAGGCGCCGAAGACATCCCGAAAGACATCCGAAATCTCACCCAGGGTGATTCCGGCTTTCACGGCTTCCAGAATCGGCGGCACCAAATTGCCGGTTCCTTTGGCGGCCTTCCGGACGCTATCCAGCGCCGCATCGGCCGCTGAAGCGTTCCTCGTTTTACGGAGCTTCTGGATCCTCTCGCTTTGTGTCCGTTCCACTTCGGGATCGATCTTCAGAACCGGGATCGGTGGATCCTCGCCCTCCTGGTAGGTGTTGATCCCGACGATCGATCGGGTCTTCTCCTCGACCATCCTCTGGAATTCGACGGCGGAGCGGTGGATCTCTTTTTGAGGGAAACCCTGTTCCACGGCGGCCAGCATGCCGCCCATATCATCGATCTTCTGAATGATATCCCAGGCGCTCTCTTCCATTTCCTTCGTCAGCCGCTCGATGAAATAGGATCCGCCCAGGGGATCCACAACCTTGGTGACGTTTGATTCCTCTGCAATCACCTGCTGTGTGCGCAGGGCCAGCTTGGCGGCCTCCTCAGTGGGCAGGGCGTACGTTTCATCCATCGAGTTTGTATGAAGGGATTGTGTGCCGCCCAAGACGGCGGCGAGAGCCTGGAGGGCGACTCGGACCACATTATTATAGGGCTGCTGCGCCGTCAGACTGACACCGGCCGTTTGCGCGTGCGTCCGCAGCCACAACGAACGCGGATTCTTTGCGCCGAAGCGCTCTTTCATGATCCGAGCCCACATGCGGCGCCCCGCACGGAATTTCGCGATCTCCTCAAAGAAATCATTGTGGACATCCCAAAAGAAGGAGAGACGCGGCGCAAATTCATCAACCTCCAAGCCCGCCTCGATACCGGCCTGCACATAGGCGATCCCATCGGCGATGGTGAACGCTAATTCCTGCACGGCCGTCGAACCGGCCTCACGAATGTGATAGCCGCTGATTGAAATCGTATTCCAGAGGGGCATATGCCGTGTGCCGTAGACCAGCATATCCTGGATGATCCGCATGCTCGGCCGGGGTGGAGAGATCCACTCCTTTTGTGCAATAAATTCCTTGAGGATGTCGTTCTGCAGTGTGCCGCGGAGTTTCTCGGGTCCAATACCCTGTTTTTCCGCCGCTGCGATGTAGAAAGCGAGAAGAACAATGGCGGGCCCGTTGATGGTCATTGAGGTGCTGACCTTGTCGAGGGGGATACCCTTAAAAAGGAGTTCCATATCCCGGAGCGTCGGGATGGAAACCCCCTCCCGGCCGACCTCGCCCAGAGACATTTTATGATCCGGGTCGTAACCCATCAACGTCGGCATATCGAAAGCCGTGGAAAGGCCGGTCTGGCCATTCTCCAAGAGATAATGGAAACGGCGGTTTGTGTCTTCGGGACTCCCGAATCCGGCAAACATCCGCATCGTCCACGTTCGCCCGCGGTACATATCTTTGTGAATGCCGCGGGTAAAGGGATATTCCCCGGGCAGGTCATCACTCTTTCCGTGGGGCTCCGAAAGATCGCCGGAGACATAGACCTCTTTCAACGGCAAACCGGAATAGGTCGCCCACCTTTTCGAGTTCTCCGTTTCCGTCGATTTTGGCCTGGAGCGTACGGCAGGGTCCTTGCTTCCCGCGGGTCTCTTATCTTTCTCAACTGTGGACTTGTTGGTTGGCTTGGATGTTCGACTCATTCATTCCACCCCGTTCATCAGACGTTCTAGAGATCGAATTCTTCCCTCAATGCTTTTTCAGCACCCGGCAAACTCGCTTCATCGATCATGCAGGTAACCGATGACATCGATGTGGAAATGACCTCGATATTGATGCCATTGTTGGACAGGGAACCGAACATCCTCCCCGCCAACCCGACTTCCTGTGACAGACCCTGGCCTACAAGAGAGATGAGGGCGACCTCGGAATTGATCTTCACCGATTTGCCGCCCACTTCGGCGCGGATTTTCTCCATGACCTCATTCACCTGCGCCTCTTGGCTTCTGGAAATCGCCAGCGAAATATCGGCCCGGCCCTCCCGGCCGCCGGTTGAGACCACAAGTTCCACATTAAAACCCTGGGCGCCGAGTGTTCCAAAAATTTCCGCGGCCCTGCCGGGACGATCTTCTACATCGGTAATCGTGACCTTGCTGATATTGCGATTCGTAACTATTTGAATACCACTTGTCATGGCGTCATCTCCCTTCACCTTCGTTTTCCCTAATGACCCGGTTTCTCATTTCTTTGAGTCGGGATCGCTGCTTCTTTCCCGTCAAGCGCTCTTCCCTGGCAGCAGCCGTCGGCTGGGTCGGATGTCTCGCGGGTGGCTTTTTCTCGAGTGCGAGTACCTTTTCAACCAAACGGTCTTCCGCTTCTTTCCGATTCCGATGCAACTCGCGATGACAACGTCCGATCGCAACAACGCCGGTCGGGATATGCTGTATACGAACGGCCGAGGCAACCTTATTCCGTTTCTGCCCTCCCGGCCCGCCCGAGCGGAATACCGTGATCCGGCATTCCTTAAGAATGTTATCTCTTGTGGTTGCCACATCGCAGAGAGTAAGCCTGCCGGGCGCCCTGTTTCAAGTGAGTTCGGCGGTCATGAATCGGAGAACCATCGTGAGGCGCCCTAACTTGCAAATGGTATGTGTCAAACAGTCCAATTTATCTCATTGACAGGGTAAAATTAGCCGATATATGCTCTAAATGAAAGGAATGGTCTGCTAATGAATCGGTCCGATCAGCTCATTCAGAGAATCATAACCTCGGTGGAGGATCTTCCCGGGGAGCGCCCCCTCAATGAGCGGCTGGTCCAGGGGATTAAGGATCTCATCTTTCGGGGTGAGCTGATCCCATCGACCCGTCTTCCCTCATCCCGGGATTTGGCGCTGGGGCTTGGCTGGCACCGGTCGACCGTTGTACAGGCCTACCGTAAACTGGTCGCCGCCGGATGGGCTGATTCGGGGGTCGGCAGGGGGACTTTTGTGAAACAGCAGCAGGAGTCCGCCACGCCCCTTAGAGAGCCCTTTACCTGGGCGGAGGTCATTCGGCAGGATGAAGGGCTGTATGAAATGGAGCGCGTCCTCTCCCGAAATGTCGCCCTCCCGGACGGGGCCTCGCCCATCCGCCTCTCCGGAGCGATACCTGATCTCAGGCTTTTCCCGATGGAGGATCTTGCCGAGGTCCTGAATGAAACCCTCCGGCTCCGGGGCCCTCAGGCTTTGGGATACGGACCGACGGAAGGTCTCACGATGCTTCGTGAGGAAATCGCCGGGCGTCTCAGCCGGCAGGGAACGCCGGCGAGGGCCGATCAAATACTGATTGTTCAAGGTTCCCAGCAAGGTCTTGATCTTGTCGTGCGACGGATTGTGCGCCCCGGCGAGTGTGTCGCGGTCGAGAGCCCGACCTATTCACAGGCTCTGGCGCTCTTTCGGAATCTCGGTGTCCGGTTGGCGCCGATTCCACTCGATGAAGAGGGTCTTCGCGTCGACATCCTCGAGACGGTGGCCGCCCGTGAGAAAATCCGGCTGATTTATACAATGCCGACCTTCCAGAATCCGACGGGATTGACGCAATCGGTTGAACGGCGGCGGGCGCTGCTTGATCTCGCGGCCAGGAAAGGCATCCCCATTCTCGAGGATCATTTCGACGCCGAATTGCGATACGAGGGCGAGCCGGTTCCCACCCTGAAGGCGCTGGATACGAGAAACCAGGTGATCCTTCTGGGAACCTTTTCGAAGATTCTATTTCCCGGCCTGCGGGTCGGATGGGTTGCGGCGCCTGAACCGGTTTATGATTCCCTTTCGAGATTGATGCGGGCCGTCGCCATCTCAACGAGTCTTCTGTCGCAAATTGTCATGGCGGAGTTTTGCGCACAGGGTCTGTTGGACCGCCATCTCGATCGTGTTATTTCCATCTATGCCCAGCGGCGCAAAGCCCTGCTGGATGGGATGAACGAGTATTTTCCCCCGGAAGCCGGATGGACGAATCCTCAAGGCGGGATGACGCTGTGGGTCACCCTGCCGCCGGGGCTCAATTCTGTTGCGGTGACGATGGAAGCGCGCCGTCGCGGTGTTTCTGTCGCACCGGGTCCGCTCTTTTTTGTTGAAGGCGGACACCGGAATCTTTCCCTCTCATCGACGGCGGAACCGAGTGACCGGCTGAAGCAGGGGATCCGGATACTCGGGGACATTCTGTACGAAGGCGCTGCGGGGGAAAAGGGTTGGTCTGGAAAGAAGAGTGAAGCGGGACCGCTGCTTTAACTTTAGCACAGGAGGGTGTCATGGAGAAGGGAACATTAAGAATCAAGACAGGTTTAGCCGAAATGTTAAAGGGCGGTGTGATAATGGATGTCACCAACGCCGAACAAGCCAAAATCGCGGAAGATGCCGGAGCGGTGGCGGTGATGGCATTGGAGCGCGTACCGGCGGACATCCGGCGCGACGGCGGTATCGCCCGCATGGCCAGCCCCCGGATCATTAAAGAGATCATGAAAACTGTTTCCATCCCGGTTATGGCGAAATGCCGGATCGGCCACTTTGCGGAAGCTCAGATCCTCGAAGCCCTCGGGGTTGATTTTGTTGATGAGAGCGAGGTCCTCACGCCGGCTGATGAGGCGCACCATGTCGACAAGTTTCAATTCAAGGTGCCCTTTGTCTGTGGATGCCGCGATCTGGGAGAGGCCCTGCGCCGCATCGCGGAAGGGGCGGCGATGATCCGCACAAAAGGTGAAGCGGGCACAGGCGATGTCGTCGAAGCGGTTCGCCATATGCGAGCGCTTCAACGGGGCATGCGCGAATTGTTCTACCTGCGTGAGGAAGAACTCATGGCGAAGGCGAAGGAATTGGGCGCTCCCTTCGATCTGGTCCGGCTTGTCGCCAAAGAGGGGAAGCTTCCCGTCCCCAATTTCTCCGCGGGCGGCATCGCCACCCCCGCCGATGCTTCGCTCATGATGCAGCTCGGCGCGGAATCGGTTTTCGTCGGTTCGGGCATTTTCAAATCATCAGATCCGGCCGCTCGCGCGAAAGCCATCGTCCGTTCGGTGACACATTATAAAGATCCCATGGTTCTGGCGGAAGTGAGTGAAGAGTTGGGAGAGGCGATGCCGGGCTTGGATGTGTCCAAGATGGATGAAAAGGACCTGCTCCAGACACGCGGCTGGTAAAAAGGGATGCTGGTGAAAAGGCAATGACAAGATCCGAACTGAAAATAGGAGTGCTGGCCCTCCAGGGGGATTTCGAAGCCCATCTTCAGGCCTTGAAAGAGATCGGGATCCCGTCGATTGAGATTCGCGATCCGGCCCGTCTCGGTGAATTGGACGGCTTGATCATTCCCGGGGGTGAAAGCACGACCCTCCTCAAACTGCTTGGTTGTGAGGGGATGGAGGCGATCCGGCGATTCGGGCGCCGGGGCGGCGTGGTCCTGGGGACCTGTGCCGGGCTGATTCTGTTGGCCCACGATGTTCGGGATCCGGCGCAGGAATCTCTCGGACTGCTTGATGCGACGGTCACGCGGAATGCTTATGGGCGGCAGGTCGAATCGTTTCATGCCGTTGGACAATGGGAAGGGGAGGAGAACCGTCCGCTGGAGATGACCTTCATCCGCGCCCCGCGGATTCAGGATTTCGGTGGCGGCGTGACGGTCCTTGCGCGGTTCAAGGGCGAGCCGGTCATGATCCGCCAGAACAGAATCCTCGGCGCGACCTTCCACCCTGAACTCACCGCCGACCGGAGTGTGCACGCGCTGTTTGTTCAACTGGCGCATGAGGCGGCGCGTGCGCCCTCGGAGAAAGTCAAAGAAGCCGCAGAACCTTGTCAACAATAGAAGATCGCGGCAGACCGCTGATCTCCTCTCTGGTTACATAACGGCCCCGGGCGCGGCTTCCCCCCGGGGCTTTTGCGCCTTTAACAATGTTGAGGATCATCCTGCGATTCATGATCGAATGACGGATGGTTCCCAGGCCGTCTTTTCGTGTGGACCGGGCCTCTTCGGAGCCGGCCCGCATGGGGAAGCACCACAGGCCCTGGAGCGCCCCGCCATCCGTCTTGCGTTCCAGCAGGTACCGGCCCCGCTTGTCCCGGATGATCAGAACATCCTGATATTCTTCGACGACCGGCGCTCGTTTCGCCGGAGGCGGAAAATCACTTATACAATTTTCCTTAAAAGCTCCGCATCCGTCGCGCAGGGGGCATCGGGCGCAGGCGGGTTGCTGCGGGTGACAGATCGTCGCCCCTAATTCCATCATCGCCTGATTCAAATCGCCGGGATGGCGAGGATTCAAAAATCCCCGGGCGGTATCCAGCAATTGCCGGCGGACCGCGACCCGGCGGGCATCGCCCGGGATCAAAGCCCAGCGCGAGAGGAGCCGGGCGACATTGCCGTCGAGAACCGGGACCATTTCACCGAAGGCGATGCTCGCCACCGCGGCGGCGGTGTAGCATCCCACGCCGGGGAGTTTCTGCAGCTCGGCGGCCGTGACCGGCCATCCCTCCGGGCGGCGGTGGATCTCTTGCGCCGCCTGGTGCAGCATCCGAGCCCGCCGGTAGTAACCCAATCCGGCCCAAGCGGCCAAGACCTCATCCTCATCGGCCCCGGCCAGGGTCTCCAAAGTGGGGAAGAGCTGAAGGAATTTTTCATAAACGGGAATGACAGTCTGCACGGTCGTTTGCTGTAACATGATTTCCGACAATAGGATACAGTAGGGATTCCCGGCTTCGCTCCGCCAGGGCATCTCTCGCCGCTGTCGCCGGTACCAGGTCAGAAGCTTTTGCCGGTGCCTTCCCGCCGTCATTTTCATGAATTTCCCTTCTTCGGTGCGGCTTCATCCTTAAGGGTGCCTGATTTTATGACGATGAGTCCAGTGGGAGCGAAAGATGAATCAAATGTATCATATTCTCGTATCGACAAAGCGTTCTCCGGGCATCGTCATGGATGCCTTGGGGATCAATGTCCAAATCCACTTCGCGCAGGATACCGAGGGAAGTCTTGATATGGCGGCGAGTTTGCGCCCGCATGCCGCTATCATTGATATCACCGATCTTCAGTTCTCGAATCCTGATTATATCCGCCTGATGCGCCGGAACCTCAAGCCCTCGGTCCCGCTGATTGGATGGGCTGATGAGAAGACATCCAACTTGAAGCTGGGCAAACTTCTCAGGGCGGGCTTGTGGGATATCTGGATGTGGTCCGACTCCCAGGATTTAAATCAAAAACGACTCACCAGGCTGTTGGAACTCTGTCGAAAGCGCCGCAAGCTCAAGAGCGCCCGAAGAGAGAGAAGGATGGCCCAAAAGGCCCTCGTTCGGTTCCTATCCCGCTTTGAAGAGACGTTGGTGCATCCGCTGGATAGCCTTGAAGCCCATCTGCTGCTGCTGTACGCCGATACCCGGCGGGATTCGGCGCCAGCGGTCCGTACGCTGGACCAAATCGCGATCCAGCATCAGGAAATCCGCCAAACTCTGCTCCGTATCCGAAAATTGACACGGACTCTCTCACTTTCCGACGCCACTGAAGAAGTCTTCCCCGAGAATCTCGAAGAGACGCCGGCGGAAGCCCCCTTTGCCAGAAACCAGGTTCGGATAGATCCCCAGGGCTGATCTCCGTATTCTCCCCTCACCCTGTCACCTTGACAGCCGGCCGGACTCTTTCTAGACTCCCGGCTGTGGCCAGATATTTTCCTCCTAAGCGAATTTTTCGGGGATGGGCCGGTGGAGTGGTCTGGGGAAAGGATGTTGAAACGATGCAAAGATTCCGGATTCGGGACAAGAGGCTTTGGATGTTGGGTCTTTTGGTCATCCTCCTGGTATCCTCCGGCTGCTCGAAGGAAGGCACCGTCAATGTGGTCAATATGACCGATTACACTATTTCGGTTCAAATCATGCAGGAAGACGCCCAGAAGATCCTTGCCGGTGCGACCTTGACCGAAACGGTGAAAATCTCAAAGGGTTTTGTTCCCCCGTCGGAGCGGGAGATTGAAGTGAGCGGCATGGGTATCGTCAAAAACGAATTTTCCGAACGGATGATCGTTAAGGACGGCGGGGAAGTGAGCTTCATCATCGAGCCTGACGCCGCCGGGTTGATTGTCATTAACGACCTGGAATGTTCAACCCGAGAGACCTATATCAAGAAATGCGATGTCGGGCAGTGGGGCGATAATCAGCTGGACTACAATCTTCGCCCCGAGGGCACGCGGTCTTTTCGCCTTGAGCCGGGGTGTTACGATGTGCGGATCAAATCGGGACCCTGTCCGGAGAATGTCTTCGCGCGCGATTATCTGGCGCAGAATTTTCAACTCGGAGTGGTTGATACGATCCACTTCCGCTTGACCGGTAAAGCAGACGACTAATCTAGCCCCGTCGATACACACATTTCCCGCCGACCCAGGTCTCTTCGACCTGGGTTTTGCGTATGCTGGAAGCCGGTTCAGTCAATGGATCGGTATCACAGAGGACGAAATCGGCCCAGCAGCCTTCTTGGAGACGGCCCAAGCGATCTTCGAGAAAGGCCGCCTGCGCCGCGCCGGTCGTTGCGGCCCCCAAAGCCTCTGCTGGAGTTAAACATTCATGGGGCAGCCACCCCCCCTTTGGATTTCCATCAGCATCCTGCCGCGAGATTCCGGCCGCGAGGCCCGGGAAGGGGTTGGGGGATTCAATCGGCGCGTCGCTTCCCTGCGCCAGCCGGGCCCCCGCTCGGGAGATGGATCTCCAGGCATAGGCGCCGGGGAGACGTCCGCGGCCGATGCGGTTCGCGACCCAGGTCCAATCCGATGTGGCATGTGTAAATTGCATCGACGCGACGACACCCAATGCAGCAAACCGGCCGATATCACCGGGCGCGATGATCTGTGCATGCTCGATCCGGTGCCGGGGATCGCGGCCGGGCTTGCCGCCGAGGATTTCTGCGCCCAAGATCTTTTCATAAAGATCGAGCAGGAGATGGTTGGCCCGATCGCCGATGGCGTGAACGGCGCATTGAAAGCCGGCTCGATGAATCCGGCGGAGAAGGGTTTCCAAAGAATCGGCCTCCATCATCAAGAGGCCCCGCGTTCCGGGTTCGTCGGCGTAGGGCTCTAATAGGGCCGCGCCGCGTGAGCCGAGGGCGCCGTCGGCGTACAGCTTTACGGCGCGAATGATCAGCCTATCGGCGGAATCCAGAAGCGGTCCGCGAAGGAGCCACTCATCCAGCAATCCCGCCTCGGATCCCTCGATCATCACATAGGCTCGGATCGGGAGGCGGTTCGTGGTGCGGAGCGATTGATAAATTTCCAAACCAAGGTGATCGGCGCCGGCATCATGCACCATTGTTAAACCGTACCGGGCGCACTCAGCCAGCCCCTTCTCCACACGGCGCCGTCGGACGGCGGCGGCCGGCGCGGGGATGTGGAAATTGACGAGGGACATCGCCTCATCGATTAAGACACCCAAAACTTCGCCCGCGGAGGTTTTAAGAATCCGCCCTCCCGCGGGTTCGGCTGTCGTCTTTGTGATACTTCCGATATCCAGCGCTTTTTGATTTACGAGAGCCGCATGCCCGTCGATGCGCCGCAGGTAGACCGGGTGGGCGGGTGATACCGCTGAAAGAGCCCGATGATCCGGCATGCGGGATTCCGGCCAATTGTTCTGATCCCAACCCCGGCCGTGTATCCAATTCCCAGGAGGTGCGGCGGCCGCGGCGGCCGCGACCATTTGTATAAGTTCCTCGTAGGAAGTCGATCCGACAAAGTTCAATTCCTCAAGTGACCGGCCTAATCCTTCGACGTGCAAATGGGCGTCGATCAGTCCGGGAAGGACCGTGCATCCCTTGAGGTCACGGACGACGGCTCCGGTTTTGTAAATCGCGGGGAGCTCTTCCCGCCGCCCGATCCACCGGATCTTTTCATGCCCCACCACCATCGCTTCAGCCCGTGGAATGTCATGGTTATTTGTAATAATGCGGCCGTTGGTGAAGATCCAAACGGGCGGCTCGGCGGCCATGATCTGTCCTCCATGCGGAAGGATGAGGTACTCCCAATCAAGGTTGTGATAAGTCGGGTCTTAATCTTCCGGTTTGGATTTTCTCGCTCGCAAGAGGAGCAAGATCCAGATAACAGCGCCGACCGTAAAAATGCCGGCCGAGATAAAATCAGTGGGCCGGTGGACTCCATTAATAATGGACAACCATTTGGCTATAGCGGCAAGAAAAAGGGCGACGGCGGTGAAAGCCGTGAGTAGTGGATGAGTTTTAATATGGCGCATGCTCAACCTCCTGACGGTTTTAAATAATCTTCACAACTCAATCCTTTGAATTTCAGTATCAGTTCGATGACGCGGCCGACCTGCCGATCGGGTGTCGAGGCGCCGGCGGTCAAGCCGACCCGCAGATCCCGGCCGGGCAGCCAATTCTTCGTAATGACCGTCTCGGCGGCGCCGACGGGGAGATGGCGGATGGCGTCGGCTCCCAGAAGATCCCGCGCACCCTCGACATGATATGTAGGCACGGTCCGATGTGAAATCTCCGCGAGGTGGCCGGTATTGCTGCTGTTATGTCCGCCGATGACGATCAACAAATCGAGTTTTTGTTTGAGGAGCTCTTCCACGGCATCCTGCCGGTCCTGTGTCGCGCTGCAAATTGTCTCAAAACTGCGATAGTGCTCGCCGAGTTTATCCATTCCATAGCGATCCGCCATGGCTTCCCGGAGGATTCCGCCCACGGCCAATGATTCACTGCTCAGCATGGTGGTTTGATTGGCCAGGCCGATCTTCTCCATATCGCGCAGGGGATCAAACCCGGGGCTGATCTGTTGATGGAATGTGCCGAGAAATTCCCGCGGATTCAGCCGGTCGCGGATCATCTCCGCCGCGATCCGGGCCTCATTGAGATCCAGCAGGACGAGATAGCGGCCGCCCGGAATTTTAAGTATCTGGCTGCAGGCCGCCCGTGTTTCCGCATGGTAGTGTTTCCCGTGGATAACGGCGGTGTACCCATCCCGCGCATACTTCTCAACACTCTTCCAGACGAGGAGCACCGACCCGCAGGTTGTATCTACAATTGTACAACCCAGTTCCTCCAGACGATCCACATCTTCCCGTTCCGCGCCGAAAGCGGGAAGGAGAACGACATCACCGGGACCGATTCCCTCCAGCCGGTCGGGGTCTTCGTCTTTTTGCGGGAGGTATTTGACCCCCAGGCTTCGAAGGCGTTCGTTCACCCGGGGATTGTGAATGACATCCCCGGTGATGAAGATCCGGCGGTCGGGAAAACGCCGGCAGGTCTCATAGGCATATCCCAGCGCCCGATCGACGCCGTAACAGAATCCGAATTCACGCGCCAGGAGCAGGGTGAGACCCGGGGCTTCCAGGCTGTAACCGCGGGTTTTCAACGCCTCGACGAGTCCGCTGTGGAAATCGTCGGCCAGCACGCCGGCCACCTGATCCTTATGGCCGAGGCCCTTGTTATAGATGCGGCCCTTAATCGGAGTTTCTCCCATGCTTCATCCTCCTTTTCGGGTCCAACTGGGAAGTCTATCATAGGTTCATCGGCTCTTGACAAGGAACCGGTTACGGGATGCTCTAAAGATCGTATGGAGGATGGATTCCGAGATGAAAATCAGAATAGCCGGCATGGCCCTTTTTTTATGTATTCCGTTGGTCCTCTATCTCTATCTCGCGCAGCCTCTCGGCGTGCTTCCGAGCCTCGGTCTCGGTGTGCTGATCATGATCGGCCACCGCTTTCTGGCGTCCCCTTTCTCCGCGCGCCACCGGCCGCGCCGATGTTTATGGTGCGGGCGTTCTATCCCGATCGCCCAGGTGAGCCTCGCCCTTCCGGTTCAGGGCGGGAAGGAGATTTCCTATAAATTTTGTCCCCCCTCGTCCGCTGACTGCCGGGTGCGCTGGATTGGACTGCACCGTCTCGTCCTGCGCCATAAGCATCTCATTCAATTTGGGATCTTTATTCCGGTGCTGGCTTATCTGGTTCTCGAGACCGCCCGGGGGGCCGGCCACCCGCAGATTCCCCATGAAGTGTCGCTCGCCCTTTTCAAGGGGATCATCGCCGCGACCGTCGTGTCGGTTTCTTTTGGCTACCTTTCGCATCGGCCGGAAGAAGACAATTCGATCCCCCCGCCGGCGCCCTTTCCTTTTCCGCTTCACAATTTGAGCCTGCTCGGTGCAGGATGGACACTGTGGATCTTCCGTATCGTTGGAATGGGATGGATCCTTCAATTGATCAATAGGATGATCAGGATTTTTTAAATAGGGGGAAAGATTGAATCAGACCGCCCATCGTTCCGGTTATGTCGCCATCGCCGGTATTCCGAATGCCGGGAAAAGCACCTTGCTCAACGCGCTTGTCAAGACAAGATTGGCCGCCGTGACGCCAAAGCCGCAGACAACCCGCCGCCGCACCTTGGGGATCCTTTCCGCCGACGATTATCAAATGATTTTTGTGGACACACCGGGTGTCCTGCGGCCGCGGGATGCAATGGAAGTGGCGATGGAAAGGGTGATTCATCAAGCTTTGGATGACGCCGATGTCGTGCTCTATCTCGTCGACGCCACCCATCCCCGGCCCGTTCCGATTGTCGAGGAGAAGTCCCACAAAAAAACCACCGTGGTTGCATTGAACAAAGTTGATGAATTAAAAAAACGGGAGGATCTGCTGCCGGTTATTGACCGGATGAAGGAAAAAGGATCGTACAAAGAGTTTATCCCGATCTCGGCGCTCAAGGGCACCAATCTTGATCTCTTGGTCAAGACGCTGGTCGATCTTCTTCCGGAAGGACCCGCCTTCTACCCGGCCGATCATCTGACGGAACAGCCGGAAAAGTTCTTTGTCGCCGAGTTGATCCGCGAACAGATATTTCTTCAGTACCGGCAGGAGATCCCCTACGGCGCCGAAGTGATCATCGAAGAGTTTCACGAGCATCAGGGAAGGAAGGATGTCATTAAGGCGATGATCATTGTGGAGAGCGATTCGCAGAAAGGAATCCTTATCGGCAAGGGCGGGCGCGAAATTAAAAAACTCGGCATCGCCTCCCGCGAAACGGTGGAGTCTTTTCTGGAACGTCCGGTTTTTCTGGAGCTTCGCGTAAAAACCATGGCAAAATGGCGGAAAGATCCGAAGACATTGAAACGCCTTGGATATTCTTGACGGGACATCATTGAGAGGAGCAGAGCGTGTCCACAAAAACCAGCGCCTTAAAAAACACTTTCAGCTGGTCGCATTCCAGAAAGCGTCTTTTTGATGATTGTCCGAGGGCTTATTACTTCCGTTATTACGGATCCTGGGAAGGGTGGTTGCATGACGCCCCGCCTCTGGCGCGGGCGTTATACATTTTAAAGCAATTGAAGTCGCGGCAGATGTGGGCGGGGAGTGTTGTTCACGAGGCCGTGGAGGATCATCTTCGCAAGGTTCGCAGCGGGATCACCGGCATGATAGAACCCGATCTTCTCGCCGAAAGGGTTATCAAGGATCGTTTGAGGCCGCAATTCCGCGAAAGCAAGGATGGTCTTTACCTGCAAGACGCAAAAAATCGAACGGGTTTGCTGGAACATCACTATGCCCAGCCGGTATCGAATGAAATGTGGAAGGCTTTGGCCGAGGATGTAAAGAAAGCGTTGCGGAATTTTGTTGAAAACTATCTCGGGCTGGCCCTGGATCTCGCCGAAGAGGACTGGCTGCTGCTTGAAGATTTACATTCTTTCGAACTGGAAGACGTTCCTGTCTGGGTGAAGTGCGATTTTGCGTTCCGGGACAAGCAGGGCCGCGTGGTCATTGTCGATTGGAAAACGGGGAAAAAGGTGCCCGAGCCGGGCAGCTTTCAGCTCGGTTGCTACGGCCTCTATGCGGTGGACCGCTGGGGGCTCGATCCGTCGGATGTCCGTGTTCTGGAAATCAACTTGACCATCGGAAAAGAGGCTTCGGCTGTTATACAAAAAGAAGACTTGGAAAAGACGGCAGAAGAGATTACGGCCAGCATTCGCCATCTGAAAGGCCTTCTCCGGGATCCCGAGATAAATGGTGCGGATAGTGACGATTTTAAAGCGCGGCCGAGCAAAAGAATGTGCCATTGGTGCTCGTTTCTGGAGGCCTGCGAAGAAGGCCGGGCATGCGTTCCGCTGGCCGGGGGCCGCCGCTTGGAGATGTTGAGCTAGGGACGTCTGCGCCGCTATTCCATGACCAGGATTTTGGCCGTTCGGCTGTGGCCGGATGCGGTCATCCGCATGAAGTAAAGACCGCTGGGGAGCCTTCGGCCCGTATCATTATCGCCGTGCCATTCCCAGGTGAGGAGGCCGCCTGAGAGGGGGCCTTGATGGATTGTCTTGACCCTTTGCCCCGCAACGTTAAACACCTCGAGTCTTGCTTCATCCGCTCCCGCACCGTTGTAGCGGATCTGCGTCCAGCTTTGCATGGGATTCGGTGCGATCCTGATCGTCGAAAGGGCGGAGGTGATGTCGGGAGCGCTCGAAGCGCCGGTATTCAAATACAGGAAATTTCCGGCGCCTGATTCCCAATTTGTGATGGCGAGATCCAGATTCCGGGAGTAGGTATAGAGAATTTCGACCAAGGCGCCGTCCGGCGGCGGGGAAGCCATGGATATCCACCCATTCCCCGCATGAAATGTATAATGCGTGACGGGTGATCCGTTAATCAGGACTTGATCGATGGAACGAACGGGCGCATGGCCGAGCTTGAAGAATGTGCGGACGCCGGTCCCGTATAACATCGAGTGCCCGTTGGTCCTCAATCCGTCGTTGTTGACATCGCCCCAGAACATATTCTCAACGACGCAACTTTCCATTGTTTCCCATACCGGGACGGATGTGAGCATCCCTCCGGTATTTTCATAGATGACGCCGGCCCCCCACCATCGCCCGGCGGCGAGATCGAGATCACCGTCGAGATCGAGATCAATCCATGAAACATGGGATCCATAGCCGCTTGTCGCCGAATGCCAGGCAGGCGTCGGACCGGGAACACCCGCGCTGTTCTGGTAAACCTTGAAGAAACCCGGGCCGCCGAGTTGATCATTGTCGGCCACGGCGATCTCCGGATATCCGTCGTTGTCCCAATCGCCGAAGGCCGTCGTGTTGCCGTCCTGCGGCATGTCGGTGTTTTCCCAGGATGCCGTCGTCTCAATGCCGCCGCCGGTTGTCTGGTTGTTTAGATAAATCCGCATCGGCGAGGAGGTGCCGCAAAAAAGCACATCCATATCGCCGTCGAGATCGACATCATCCCAGGTGACATCAAGGGCGTAATCGATCTCATCCGACACCCAAGACGGGCTCGTTTCCAGAATGCCGTCGTTATTATAAAATATCCGCTGGTGTTCGTTGTGATCGTAATAGTCATCCCCGCAGGCGCAGGCGAGATCGAGATCCCCATCGCCGTCCGCATCGCCGAGGGCCAGAGAGAAGCAGTAAAATGATTCCGCGGGGATCCAATCGGCATAGGGGCTGAATTCACCGAGGCCGTTGTTCAAATAGACTTTCGCCGTGCCCGGCGTGCTGAATCCATTGACGCCGATATAGACCGCCACCGCCACATCGACATGGCCGTCGCCGTTGATATCCCCCACATCGATATGGCCGTGGTAGGCGATTCCCGCCGAGCTCCAGGTCGGGTCCTGCGGCAGGGTGCCGTCGCCGTTGTTGTGGTAGATGATGACACCTTGTTGCTCGATATCATTGCCGTTGGCGACGATCATATCGAGCCATCCATCTTCATCCACATCCGCCCAGGCGCCGCCGGTCGCCACATGCCCATTGGCGTCGGAAATCCAAGCCGGAATAGGGTTAAGGGGGACCGCCGCCCGCACGGGTTCTGCGGCGATGAGGAGGTGTGCGGAAGCAAGGATCAGCAGCAGATAAGGCCGGCGCAGGCGGAGCATTTTCGACTCCTTCCAGATGGTGATGAGCAGCTCAGGGGACGGCCAGACGTTTCACCTATTTTAGCAGAGGTCTTGACCCGCTGGAAGATGCGGGAGCTCTTCTTCCGGGGGCAAGTCAATCCAGGTCCCGGCCTCTGATGAGAGGCGGATCGCGTCCAATACCGTCTGATTCCGCCAGCCGTCCTCAAATGTTGAAAGGCCGGCGATCTTTGTTTCACTTCTCTTCATACCCTCTTGAATCAATCGAGCCGACCGGAGGAAAGCACGGGCCCACACCGTGTCGGGTATGACATTGAGGTCCTCCGCCGGTAGATCCTCTTTCGTTTCAATTTTTTCCCAGCCGTCCGCCGCCTTGCGCGTGCCCCAGAGCATACCCCTGTCGTCCAGAAGCAGGCGGCCCGATGTGCCGATGACCTCAATCCGCATCATCCAAGGTCCGGGCGAAGCGCTATTCATGTCAAAGCGGGCCGTGGCGTCCCGCACGTTTTCATCCGATCCCTCCGCCATTTTCAATACCGCCGTGAAGGCGTCATCTGAGTCGACCGGGCGTGGGAGATTGGTTGACGGATCGTGCCGTTGGCGGGTTTGTGTTTGAAGCATTCCCCAGACCGATGAAAATTCGCCGGCCCAATGCCGGAAGAGATCAACGGCATGGGAGCCGAGAGCGCCCAGCAGGCCCCCGCCCGCCTCCCGTGAATTCCACCAGGACCAGGGCCGGTCGGGAGAGGCCATCCCCTCACTGCGCTGGGTCCAGGAGAGCTGCCGCAGGGAACCCAGCCACCCTTCCTGAATCCGCCGTTTGATCTCCTGATGTGAAGGATCCAAACGCAATTCATGGTCGATGAGATGGATCCGGCCGGGAGCGTTCCGGGCGGCTTCCCACATCTCACGGGCTTCCTGGGCATTCATTGCGGTCGGCTTTTCGCAGAGCACATGACAACCCTGCTCCAAAGCGAACAAGGAGATCTCGCGGTGCAAACGGGGAGGCGTTGTGATCATAACGAGATCAGGCTTCGTTCCGCTGATCATTAGACGGTAGTCGGTGAAGATCTCCGGAATGTTAAACTCTTCCGCCGTCTGCTGCGCGCGCATCGGATGACGAGCGCAGAGAGCGACGACGGCGAGACCGTCGATCCGGCTCAAACAGGGGAGGACGGTCTGGCGGGCGAATCCATTGCCGATGATGGCCCATCGGATCTTTTTCTTCCCCATTGTTGGACTCCTTCAGATGCTCTATTGTCAACCGCACGGAGGCCGCACGCACAGAGGCCATAGGCACTATGGCCACACTTCTGTCCGGAAGCATAGGCGAAAATAGCCGGCACATCACTCACAGGGAAGGATTGAAAAAGCGTGGCGCCGCAGAGTGTAGAGGATCTGGCCGGAATCCTTTCCCGAATTGACGGACGGGGGTACAAAGCCTACAAAGATCTCACGGGTGCATATCATTATCAGCGCTTCACCCTCCATATCGATCATGTTCAGGCCGACCCCTTCGCCCCTCCCTCCAGAATCAGGCTGACGCTGAATCATGACCACTCCGGTTTTCTGGAGGAGGCCCGCCAAACCAAGTCGCGCTGTCTGGGGGTTGAGGATTTTCTGGGGCGGCTCCTCGAACGCAACGCCGACCGGGGAGAGCGATTCGGATTCCGCGTTGACCGCCACGGCCAGCAGATAATGAAACGCACGGTCATCCAGCTGAGTCCCGCTCTCTTGGAGGCGCGGCTGGGTGTTGATTTGCCCGCGGCGGGGCGCCGTATCATGGGCGCGGAGGCCCGGCGGCTTCTTCTGGAAGTTCTTCCCCAAGTGGTGACGCGTTCCCTCCTCAAGAGTTCTGTTGATGCGGAGGCCCTCCGGCGGCATCAGGATGTGGTGGAGGATCATGCCACCCTCTCCTCACTTTTGGCGGAGCATCACTGGGTCTCTTTTGTTGCCGATGAGACCTCTCTCGCCCGCCGGGCGGGCCACGATGATAGGCCTCTACCGGCGGATGGTGATGCTCCCGTCGTTCCCTTTCAATCTCCAGCACCGCTCTCCGCGGAGGTCACCTTGCCCCATGCCGGTCTTGTCCGGGGGATGGCCATCCCCGAGGGGGTGACCCTGCTTGTGGGCGGGGGATTCCATGGCAAAAGCACCCTGCTATCGGCCCTCTCTCTGGGCATCTATGCGCACATCCCGGGTGATGGGCGCGAGCAGATCGCGACCGTGCCGGAGGCGGTCCGGATCCGGTCCGAAGAGGGGCGGGCGGTGACCGGCACCGATATATCCCCCTTTATTGATGGGCTCCCCTTCGGGATCTCGACCCGTGACTTCACGACACAGAACGCGTCGGGTTCGACATCGCAAGCGGCCAATATCATTGAGATGATGGAGGCGGGCGCCCGTCTCCTCCTCATTGATGAGGATAGCTCGGCTACCAATTTTATGATCCGCGATGAGATGATGCGCCGATTATTGCGACCCGGGCAGGAGCCGATAACGCCCTTTCTCGAAAGAGTCCGCGATTTGTATGATGCGCGAGGGGTCTCAACGGTTTTGGTGATGGGCGGCTCGGGTGAGTATTTCCGCGTCGCCGATCATATTATCCTGATGGATCAGTACCGGCCCCGCGTCGTGACCGATGAGTGCCGGGAGATCGCATCGACGCTCGATCAATCGACCGGCGGAAAGCCGGGAAAGGATGCAGCGGGCGCTGAAAAAGCTTTCACAAAGGAGAAACCTCGCCGATTATCCCTTTCCGGATATGGAAAGGGCTCCAGAATAAAGATCAAAGCGGTTGGAACGAGACGTCTCGTCGTGGATCATGAGGAGGTCGAACTCGATTCCTGCGAGCAGCTGATGAGTCCGGCCCAGGTGAGGACACTCGCGGAGACATTAACCTGGTGGCTCGAGGGAAAAGAAGGGGACCTTCCATCCCCCTCCCGGTGTTTCGAGATACCGGAAGCCCTTAAAATGTGGAGCGGCGTCGTTCATCAGAGGGGCCTGGACGGCCTTTGCCGGTTCCGGCGATCGGATCTGGCGATGATCCGCCCCCTGGATCTGGCGGTGATGCTGAATCGACTGCGACAGCTCGAATTGTGTTGAGGCCAAGGGAATGGGGAATCTCCGAACTCACGGGACGATGCGGGACCGGATCAAGGATGCCAGGGCTTGGCTCGGCGCGAGCCTTTGGCGCCGGACCCTGGTCGCCTCCACGGCGCTCCATTTTATCGGGATCATCTTTCTTTCCGTGACCTGGCCCACAAAAACGCGGCCGATGGTTCCGCCGATTTACTTCGTGACCCTGGAACCCGCCGCCGTTCCAGAAGAAACACCGCAACCGCCGGTCAAGGCGCCCGTTGAGAAGGCGCCCAGCCCTGTTAAAATGGAAACAAAGAAAAAGGAAACACCGAAGCAAGATCCTCCCAAAAAGAAGACGGTGGAAGCGCCGAAACCGAAGCAGGCGCCGGCGGCGTCGCAGGACGAGGCCCTTGATATCAGGACCGATCAGCCCTCTTTCGTCTTCAACTACTATCTCGATTCCATCCGCCGGAAGATCAGCAGCCGGTGGCAGCCCCCGGCCGGGGTCACCGCCGGGAAAGAAAAGGTCGTCATGCTCCACTTTCGTATTCTTCGCGACGGATCGGTGATCGGCCCGACCGTTGAGGAGGGTTCAGGGATCGATCTGCTCGATCAAAGCACCATTCGCGCCGTGCTCGAGGCGGTGCCACTGCCCCCGCTTCCGCCGGCCTACGATGGCCCGTGGCTCGGCGTCCACCTGAGGTTTGTCCGACATGATTAAACGTCGCGTGACCCACCGGAAAGAACTGGGACTCATCTTTTCAATCGCCATGGGGATCTCTTTTTTGGCCGGATCGGCGGCGGGCCAGAGCGAGATTCAAATGGAGATCCGCTCGGGGGAATCGTTCCGTATCCCGATCCTGCTCGAACCCATTCAAGGGGACGAGTCCTCGATCTCGCCGGAGATGATGCAGGATTTGGAGCATACCCTCATCAACGATCTGCTTTTCACGGACCTGTTCCGTGTTCTTATCGGCACACGCGAAACCTCCTGGTCTGATCCGAATGCCGCCGATGAAGAGGAAGGACTTCCGCCACAACCGCAGGCCATTGTCTCAACCTTTTTGGAAATAAAAGAGGGTAACCTCATTCTCAACGGGAAGTTGGAAGACTACGCCACGGCCCGCGAGATTTTTGCATCGAGATATCGGGTCGAGAAGAAAATGGAAAGGTGGGCGGCCCATAATCTCAGCGATGATATAACCCGGTATCTCACAGGGGAGCCTGGAGTCGGGCAAACCCGCATCGCCTTTGTCGGCAAGCGTGGTGAGGATTCCGATCTCATGCTGATTGATTGGGATGGTCAGCGGATCAGCCCGGTGACCGAATTGAGTTCCATCATTGTCTCTTCGACCTGGTCCCCTGATGGACGAAAGATCGCTTTCACCACCTACCATACCGGCGCGCCGTCGCTCGCCGGCGTCGACCTCGAAGACTCCAGCCTCTTCTTCATTTCCCAGGAGAGCGGCCTCAATTCCTCTCCGGCCTGGTCGCCGCGTGGCGATCGGATCGCCTTCACCCTCAGCCGGGACGGCAATGCCGAGATCTATACGGCGCGGCCGAACGGGAGCGACAAACGTCGCGTGACCCATAGCCCCAAGATCGATACGGCCCCGGTCTGGTCCCCTTCCGGCCGGCAATTGGCCTTCACATCCGACCGGTCCGGCCGCCCCCAAATCTATACGATGGATGGCGATGGGGCCAATCTGCAGAGGATCACCTTCTGGGGTAGCTGGAATGACAGCCCCGACTGGGCGCCGAACGGTGATCGAATCGTTTTCGCCGGATATATCGATGGAAGTTTTGACCTCTTTATCATCCGGCCTGATGGATCCGGCCTGAGGAGGCTGACGCAGCACCCGGGGGATTGTGAGAATCCCCGGTGGGCGCCGGATAGCCGCCACGTCGTCTACTCAAGGAGAGAAGGGCAGGACCGGCGGCTATGGATACTCGATGTTGAAAGTTTGCGGGAGCGATCGTTGACTCCCTCTGGTTTGACTGCTTACAATCCAGCTTGGTCTCCACTGATGAAAGCCACATCCCGTGGCGCACGGTGGAATCCATGACCATGGAGGTTTGAAAATGTCAAAGGGCGTTCGCATATTACTAATCTGTCTGGCGGTATCATTCCTAGTCGCCGCTTTGGGCGCATGCTCAAAGAAACCCGGACCCTCCGTTGATGTGACGGAAGGGGCCACGGAAGGGACCGAGGAAGATACAGGACAAACGATCCGACCGGACTCAAAACCAACTTCACCTGATACCGACTCCGCACTCAAGATGGATGATATCTTCTTTGACTACGATCGGTATAACCTTCGATCCGACGCGATGACCGCCTTGGAGCGGAATGCGAAGCTTTTAAGTGAGAATCCTGAATCGCGGATGATCCTCGAGGGTCATTGCGACGAGAGGGGAACCACCGAGTACAATCTCGCCTTGGGAGAGAAGCGGGGACAGGCGGCGCTGAATTTCCTGACGCGCTATGGCATCGATCCGTCGCGCCTCACCGTCATCAGCTACGGCGAGGAACGGCCTTTCGATCCAGGTCATAATGAAAGCGCTTATTCCAAGAACCGCCGGGTTCACTTTGTCATTCAGTAGCTCTGGCAAAAAAGGAGGCGTTTCGTGGTGATCGGTCGCGTTCTTCGCATTGGTTCCCTTCTGGCCCTCATGCTCCTGGCATCCGGGTGTTATGTCACGAAGATGTTCCGCCAGCCGGTGACCATCCATGAAACGGCGACCGAAATCGAAACCCTACGGGCCGAGGTAGATCAGCTCGGTCAAAAATCCGATGCGCTCCAACAGGTTCTGGAACGGCAGGATGCCGATCA
This sequence comes from Candidatus Eisenbacteria bacterium, assembly GCA_018831195.1. NCBI lineage: Bacteria > Candidatus Eiseniibacteriota > Candidatus Eiseniibacteriota bacterium. The sequence continues at coordinate 29,903 of JAHJDP010000104.1, forward strand.
GAGAGCCCTGCGGGCCTCTCTCCAGATTCAGATTGATGAGATGCTGGAGCAGCTGCGCTCCCTCACGATCCAAAATCAGGAAATGATGAATCTCCTCTCCATGCGGGGAGGAGGTTCATCAGCCGGAGCCGCCTCGGGTTTCGGTGCTTCAGAACCGGCGGAGGCCTATGGATCAACTCCATCCAAGCCGAGCACGGAAAGTCCAAACTCGATCACACCCGGTTCGACGCCCGAATCGGACAAAGTCCCTGCCGAGGCGCGACAGTTATACAATACAGCTTACCGTGATTTGACGCAGGGCAACTACCAGCTGGCCCTCATGGAAATGAGGGATTATCTCGATCGATATCCCCAAACCGATCTCTCGGACAACGCCCAATACTGGATCGGTGAGATCTACTACGCCCAGAGCCAGTATGCCCAGGCGATCGAGGAATTTCTGAATGTTGTGAATAATTTCCCGGATGCCGACAAGGTTCCCGCGGCCTATCTCAAGACGGCCTATAGTTTCCGAGGGATGGGAGATATCCCCACGACGCGGCGCTATCTAAGATTTCTGATGGACCGTTATCCCGATTCCAATGAGGCCGGCCTGGCCCGGCAGGCGATGACCGACTTGCAGTAACCCCGCTGCCCTCCCGCAGTAAATTATCCACCGGCGTTCGGCGCTCACCCGTAATGCGCGCCCGGATAGAGCAGGTTTATCGCGAAGAGATGTATGGGGCGGAAAACCGGATTGAAGAGCTGCCAGGCGATTAGAAATCCCAAAAAAGATAATCCAGGCTGTCTTGTAATGTGCAAATACTTTGACGCCGACTCGTCGCTGAGGAAGAGCGGGGGGACGCCGCTTCCATCGAGGGGTGGGACAGGGATGAGATTGAAAACGAAAAGGATAAGGTTTAACGAAAAGAGGATGCTCAAGAGTGTTGCGGCGCCCTGCCATCCTCCCGTCGATACCGCGGTCGTAACTTGTGTGAAGATGATCCGGTCGGGTGCTTCAAAAAGACCGCCGCCGACGCCCATGCGGATGGCCAGCGCCGCGATGAGAACCAGAAAGAGGTTCGCCGCGGGTCCCGCCAAGGACATAAGGGCCGCGCGGCGCGGGTATCTCTGCGCCCAGTATGGATCATAGGGTGTGCTGGCCCATCCGATCATCCACCCGGCGGCGGCATAGGAGATGATGGGAATCAGAATCGTTCCGATGGGAGCGCGACGGATGTGTGGGATCGGATCCAGTGTGACCTGGCCGCCGTGATATGCGGTGAGATCGCCGCCCTGTTTGGCGGCAAGGGCATGAGCCGCCTCATGAAAGGTGAGGGAGAGGATCAAAATAACGTACCATGCGACGCCAAGACCGATCGATTCCATCGCCGTCTCCTTTTCGCTCCCGCTCCTCCATCAGCGCAAGATGAGTTGATCGATATCATGGAATTCGGGGAGGGTACAACCGGGGAAACCGGAGCGGCCGGCAGGGGCGCCGCCGGGTAACCGGGGGACAGGAAGGGAAACAGGATCGCCTCATCCTCGACAGGATTGAAAATTGATATGGAACCCCTATATTCGAGACAAGTTTAATGTTTATCGATCAGCGATCAAAGGCGTCCTGGGAAGATATAATGACGTTGCGATCAGACCCAAAATCCGGCCGCCCCGGCCTTCTGCGGATTCTCATCATCGGCGGCCTTTGTCTATGCGGCTGCGGCCCATCCCATGAGACGGCGCCGGCGGGTTGGATCCGATTCACCTTGGAGATGGGGACATCACAAGAATCGAGCGCCGGTGAAAATAACCATGCGGAGAATATCGCCGCGATTCTCAGGATCCGGCTGGTTGAGGCGGGAATGACCGATGCGATCGTGCGCGCAGAGGGGGATCGTCAGATTGCTGTAGAAGCCGCCGTGAGCGAAGAGGTTCCGCAAGAGAGGATCGCCGGATTGCTGACGCGGCCGGCGCGGCTGGAGTTCCATTTTGTAAAACCGGAGAAGGAGTGCCGCGAGGTCATCGAGCGGCTCGACCGGCTTCTCGCGGAAGAAGGGAGCGTCATGGAGATCCCCGCGGGCAGCGATCCCGAGGAGGCCCGCTCCCGCCCCCTCCTGAGCCTTATCTATGACTATCCCCAATGGAATCATCTCGGAGGTTTCCCCGTTCTGCGATCCAAGGCGCCCGTGTTGTTGAAAGCGCTGGAACAGGCCGAAACCAACCACTTCGTGCCGGAAGATGTTGAATGCGCCTTATCCAGCACCGAGTATATGGTGGCGCAAGGGTTGGTCGGGAGCCTTCTTCATGTTTTAGAGCGAACGGCCTTGATCTCCGGGGATCACATAGCGAATGCGGAAGTACGATTCGGTCTGGATCCCTTCGATCCTGAAGATCCCGGTGTGCTGGTTACTCTGAACCCGGAAGGAAGCGAGATTTTCCGTATCGCCACACGAGGCCATGTCGAATCGATGCTCGCCATCGTGATGGACGGACGGGTCATGTCAGCCCCGGCCATAAAAGAGGAAATCCCGAATGGGATGGCGCAGATCACGGGGCGATTCACTCTCGAAGAGGCAAGAGATTTGTCGGCGACGCTCCGCTCCGGTGCGCTTCCCGCTCCACTGCGGATTGTAAATGTACAGTCAATCAAGGAACCGCCTCATCTTTCCGGCCGCGGCGTTTCCTTGGAAGAATTTCGAGGGGGGTCGATCGGGAAGCGGAGCCTGCACGGTTGATTCCAAGTAGTGAAAGGATTGATGTTGTGGGAAGACGGAACGATGTCCATCGGCGATTTTTGAAAGGTTTGATCTCGCTTCTCTTTATCATGCTCATCCCTTGTGCCATGGGTATGTCGACTCCAGGCGGGGATGAAGGGGCCTCCCCATCGCTGAGTGATGCGGCGGATGATGCGGCGAGTGATGCGGCGGATGAAACACTGATCCGCAGCCCCGTCTGGGCGCAGGAGCTTCAGGGCCTTTGGACCGATCTTGATGATTTGGTCCAACATTGGGTTCTGCGGCAGGGCCCGCATGGCCGCTTTCTTCCTTCCGCGTTGGATCGATCCGATTCAACCTCAACCACGGCCGAATCCCTCGCCGTCGAGGTGTCGCCGGAAGATTGGGAGAGTGCTTTTGAGGTCGTCGAAACCTGGCCGTGTTATCTAAGCATCACCGGTGATCAGCCGGCCTTCGCCGCGCTCATGGCTCTCTGCTTCGCTTTTGCTGATGACGTCCTTGGTCTGGCCCCCGAGGATTCAGCCGAAGCCGCGCCGCCCCAAGTGATGATTCCCGCCGCCTATAGGGGGGCGACGGCGACCCTCATCAGTTATTCATATGCTCTGGTGCCGCACAGCCCGGCGGAAACGTGGCTGCGCGCTATTGAGGATCGCTGGTCTTTTCCGCGTCATGATCCATTACAGGTACGGCTTGAACTGGCTCTTTTACGTCTGACACGCGATTCGGGCAGAGCGGACAGGATCCGCGCCGCCGCCGCCGATTATCTTTCCCGCCCGATCTCCGATCGATTGGATGAAAACCTGGAGGCGGCCGATCTCATGATCGATCTCGCTTCGATCCTTCCATCGCAGGGGATGCCGGGCCATGGGCCGGGCAAAACGGAGTTATTGGAAAAGGTTGCGGAACGCCTGACAAAGGCGATTGATGCGATCCAAGAGATGGGGAAGGAGGAGGCGGCCTCCCGTTCGGGACTTCTGACGGAGATCGCTCTGCGCTACAGGGCGCTGTCACAGGATCAGCGGATCGACACGCTCCTGATCGATTGGATCTACAGCGGAGAGCAGGGTCTGCATTTGTCTCATGAACCGCTTCCCGCCGGTTTCATCTGGAAAGTTGAAGGCGGGGATGACGCCCTGGCGACAGCCCTTAAGACGGCGCGGATTGAATTGGACCGGCATCGGCAACGGCTGCGCGGCGAAGCTTCGGGACTATGGGACGGGGAACGCATAAAATGCCGCGATGCCGCGGCGCTTCTCGCCCTTCTTACGCAGGCCGGACTCAGCACGCGCAACGGACGCGTGCCGGACATCCTGGTTCGATACAGGGATGCCCATGGAGTCCTGGGTCTTCGTCATCCTGTTTCAGCCTTCTGTGAGACCAATAGCCGGAATGAAGTGGTGGTTTCATTTTGGCACGACTATATCGATCCCGTTACAGTTTGGGTGGAACCGGCGCTGGAGGGCGCCAGGCTGGGGCGTTCCTGGTGGGAGATCAATAAAAAGAACGAGGATGGAGAGGGTGAGAAAAGATGGAGCCCTCTTCCGTATCTGAAGATTGGAAGGGTCGGCCCTCTGGTGCTGGGCCGGAAAAAAAGCCTTCATCTTCGCATGGAATGGCTGCCGGGAGAGAGTCTGATCGGGCAGTGGTGCGAGCCGGCGAAGAAACCAATGGTGTTAGGGCCGGGAGGGCCGGCGTTGCGCTAGAACTTCTTCCGTTTTTTCGCCGCCTCCGATGCTCTGCGGCGACAACTGATCCGCGGGCTGAAATCACTTGTTGCTAAGGAATTCGAGGTATGGAAACATGCCAGGGAACCAATATGGCGGCTGGTTTGACCGCCTTCAATCGGTTGGCATACTGCGGGAGAGGGATGGATGACATCCTATGGCGGCCTGATCTTCGTTCTTGGTCTTGCACTCCTTCTACCTATTCTTTTCATGGTTGCCTCGTCTTTTCTCGGTCCAAGGCGATCCACCTCGGAAAAAATGGTTCCTTACGAATCAGGAATCCTGCCACAGGGATTGGTGAGCAGCCGAATCCCCGTTAAATATTATCTCGTGGCCGTGCTTTTTCTCGTTTTCGACGTCGAGGTTGTTTTCCTCTTCCCCTGGGGGGTGCTTTTCAAAAAACTCGGCGTTCCTGGACTTTGGGAGATGATTCTATTCCTGGCCGTTCTCGTTGTGGGATTGATCTATGTCTGGAGAAAGGGAGCATTGGAATGGGAATGAGGTTCCTTCATCCCACCCCCGGCCTATCGGGAATCCCTCAAGAGGATGCAGAGGCGAGGTCGCGAGAGATCCTTCAGCGGGCCCGGATCTATGGCGAGGACCGGACCCTCACCGACCAAATGATGCTGACGCGGCTTGACAGTGTCGTGAATTGGGGCCGGAAAAATTCACTCTGGCCCTTCATTTTTGGAACGGCCTGCTGCGCCATCGAATTCATGGCCGTCGCTGCTTCACATTTTGATATCTCCCGCTTCGGAGCCGAGCTGATCCGGTGGTCTCCCCGCCAGGCCGACATGATGATTGTGGGGGGGACGGTTTCCTATAAGCAGGCTCCGATCCTCAGGCGGATTTATCAGCAGATGGCCGATCCGAAGTGGGTTATCGCCATGGGCGCCTGCGCCGCTTCGGGCGGATTTTATGACGATTACTGCACGGTCCAGGGGGTGGATAAGATCATTCCAGTGGATCTTTATATCGCCGGCTGCCCGCCGCGTCCCGAGGCGATACTGGGGGCGATTCGCGAGCTGCAGATCCGCCTGGAGCGCCAGCCGGTTCGCGTTTGATATTTGTCTTTTGTTGAGATTGCTGGGAATGAAGCAAGGGATGAAGCCATCATGGAAGAGAAGACTGCGGCAGGGATCACCGGGAAGACCTGGCCGGATGTATCCCTTGAGCCTTCAACAAAAGAATTCGGTGAAAGAATCCGTCTAGATCCGCCGGTTTGCGGTCTTCCGGCATTCCGCGTGCAGCCGGAGCTGCTCTACAATGCCATAAGGTTTTTAAAAGAAAATAAAGCCTATCGTTTTAACCAGCTCACCGATGTGACCTGCGTCGATCATCTGCAAAACGGGCAAGCTCCGGCCCGCTTTGAGATAATTTACAATTTCCATAGTCTCCCAACCTCCGCCAGATTGATTCTTAAATCCTGGATCGCCGAAGACGACGCGACCGTCGATTCGATTCATTCCCTCTATAAAAACGCCAATTGGCTTGAGCGCGAAATTTTCGATCAGTATGGCCTCCGTTTCAAGGGCCACCCCAATATGAAGCGAATTCTCAATCACAAAGAATTTGTGGGCCACCCGCTGCGAAAAGATTATCCCATCTCAAAGGGGCAATGGTTATCGGAAGCCGATGATCTCCTCGATGAATTGGAAATCCGGCATCGCCTCGACCCAAAGGATGATGACGGCGACCGGGAGCGGATGACATTGAATCTTGGTCCCAGCCACCCGGCGGCGCACGGCACTCTGAGAAATATGGTAGAGCTCTCCGGTGAGACCATTCTGTATTGTATTCCTGAAATCGGGTATTTGCATCGCGGTTTTGAAAAGAATGCCGAGACGCACTGTTATAATATGGTGATTCCCTATACAGACAGGCTCAATTACTGCTCGGCGATCATGAACAATGTCGGTTATGTAAAAGCCGTCGAGAGGCTGCTTAATATTGAAGTTCCCGAGCGATGCCGGTACATCCGGGTGATAATGTGTGAGCTTTCCCGGATCATGGATCATCTTGTGGCCAACGGCGCCAACCTCGTTGATTTGGGGGCGCTGACGAATTATTGGTATCTCTTTAGTCTGCGAGAAAAAATTTATAACGTACTGGAAGAACAGACCGGCGCCCGCTTGACGAATTCATATACCCGGGTCGGTGGTGTTTGGGCCGATGTGAATGAGAACTTCGAGCCTTCGGTCCGGCAAATCCTTAAGGATGTGCCTCGGCATGTCAATGATTCGCTGAAACTGGTTGCGCGCAACCGGATATTTCTCGACCGGACCGTCGGCGTCGGCGCGATCTCCGCGGAAGACGCCGTTTCCTTCGGCTATACAGGCCCCTGCCTCAGGGCTGCCGGAGTTGATTGGGATCTAAGAAAGGTTCAACCCTATTACCACTATGACGAGTTTGATTTCGACATTCCCGTCGGTGAGAGGGGCGACACCTACGATCGCATTATGGTCCGGTTTGAAGAAATGTTCCAAAGCTGCCGCATTATCGCGCAGGCTTTGGACCGCATGCCCGACGGGCCGGTCAACATCGCCGACCGGCGTTATATCCTTCCTCCAAAAGAAGAGGTTTACTCGAGCATTGAAGGGATGGTCTCGCACTTCAATCTCGTCATGCGAGGCGTGCGTCCGCCGGCGGGGGATGTCTATGACGCCACCGAAGCGGCCAATGGCGAACTTGGATTTTATATTGTCAGCGATGGATCACAGAATCCATATAAATGTCATGTGCGTCCGCCATGCTTTCACATTTATTCTTCATTCCCAACTTTGGCCGAAGGGGGAATGATCGCAGACGCCATCGCCATTCTGGGGAGTTTGAATATTATTGCCGGTGAATTGGACCGGTAGGGAGACGTGTCGGGGATGGACAAAGCAAAGCCGGCGATCGGACCCAGATTGAATCCGGAATTGGGCGGAACCATCCGTCCCGGCGGCGCCAACCGGCCCGGAAGCGAGGGGTGTGAGACGCCGTTTCCGATGGCCGCGGCAGGCGCCAAGATAGAATTCAGTCCCGAGACGCTGGCCGAGTTGGAATCCATCATCGCCAAATACCCCGATCGAACGGCGGCCCTTCTGCCCGCGCTCTGGATCGCTCAAAGGGAATTTGGTTATATCAGCCACGAAACCATTCCCTATCTAGCCGATCTCATCGGGATTCCGCCTTCCCAGGTCTATGGGGTGACATCATTTTACACGATGTTTCAGCCCAAACCAGAGGGCCGTTTTGTGATCAGTATCTGTACGAATATCTCTTGCGCATTATTGGGCGCTGATTCCCTCGTGGAACACCTGATGACGCGGCTTCATATCGGATTGGGTGAAACGACACCCGACGGCCTCTTCACATTGAAAGCGGTGGAGTGCCTGGCCTGTTGCGATGGCGCGCCGGCCATGCAGGTGAATGAAGAGACCTACATGAATTTGACCAAGGAATCCTTGGATAAGTTGTTGGAGAGCTTGAAAGACAAGGGTGGCGGCCGGACCTGAAATTGAGGACCAGGCGGGGAGAGAGGATCTGTGGAGCGGAAGATTATTTCCAAAAACTTCGGGGTTGAAGATTCCTGGACCTTGCCGGTTTATGAAGCCAACGGCGGCTATGCGGCGATGCGGAAGGCCTTCGGGATGGATCCGCAGGCCGTGCTGGAAGAGGTTAAAGCCTCCAAAATCCGCGGTAGAGGCGGAGCCGGCTTCCCCATGGGGCTCAAGTGGAGTTTCGTGCCGAGAGATATTGATAAACCAAAATATCTTTGTGTCAATGCCGATGAAGGCGAGCCCGGCACATTTAAGGACCGTCATATTCTTGAGAATGATCCCCATATGATGATTGAGGGGATTATCATATGTTGCTGGGCCGTCGGCATCCGCAAAGCCTTCATTTATATCCGCGGCGAATTCCATAAGCAGTGCGACCGTTTAGATTCGGCGGTGCGGGAGGCCTACGAAAAAGGTTATCTCGGCCGGAATATTAATAGTGATGGATTCGATCTCGATATCGTGGTTCACCGCGGCGCCGGAGCCTACATTTGCGGCGAAGAAACCGGCCTCATCGAAAGTGTCGAGGGGAAACGGGGACAACCCCGGATGAAGCCGCCTTTCCCCGCGCTGATCGGGGTTTTTGACTGCCCTACCGTTGTCAACAATGTTGAAACCCTGGCGGCGCTTCCCTGGATTCTGCAAAACGGCGCCGCGGCGTATGCCGCCATCGGGACGGAGAAGAGCAGCGGTACAAAACTTTGGTCCATCAGCGGGCATGTCGAGAGGCCGGGGGTTTATGAATTGGATATGGGGGTCCCCCTCAGGGTTCTCCTGGAAGAACATGCCGGCGGTGTCAGGAATGGGAAAAAACTAAAAGCCGTCATCCCCGGAGGATCCTCTACCCCCGTGCTGACCGCTGAAGAAGCTTACACGGTGAATCTGGATTACGAAAGCCTTGAGAAGGCCGGTTCGATGCTGGGTTCCGGCGCCATGATCATCATTGATGAAGAGACCTGCATGGTATGGGTTTTGACAATTCTCGAGAAATTCTACGCTCACGAGTCCTGCGGCCAGTGCCCGCCTTGCCGGGAGGGAACCGCCTGGATGCACAGGCTGCTATGCAAGATTGAGCGCGGTGAGGGGACACTTGAGGATTTGGATAAGCTCGAGGATATCGCCAATAACATCGGGGGGAAAACGATCTGCGTTTTGTCCGATGCGGCCGCCATGCCGGCGCAAAGTTTTATTAAAAAATTCCGGCATGAGTTTGAGGAGCATATCAAGACGGGGCATTGCCGATTCCGCGATAACAAGTGGACGGCGGCGCTGGAAGGCGTTCACTGAGGAAGATTATGGGTTCTGTAACAATTGAAATCGACGGCCGCCAAGTCACCGTCGAGGAAGGCCTGAACGTCATTCAGGCCGCCCAATTCCTTGACATCCAGATTCCCCATTTCTGCTACCATGAGGGCCTCGGCGTCGACGGCAATTGCCGCATGTGCCTAGTGGAAGTCGAAGGCATGCCCAAACTACAGCCCGCGTGCAATTTATTTGTTAAAGAAGGCCTGAAGGTCCGCACGCGAACGCCCCAGGTGATGGAACACCGCCGTCTGGTTTTAGAATGCCTCTTTCTGAATCATCCCATCGACTGCTCTATTTGCGATCAATCGGGCGAATGCTATCTTCAAGATTACTACCTCGACCACGGAAACTATCGGAGCCGATACGATTTACCAAAACGACTCAAGAGAAAACGGGTGGATGCCGGGCCCCACGTCATTCTTGACGCAGAGCGCTGCGTCCTCTGCGCGCGTTGCGTCCGGTTTTGCGACAATATTACAAAAACCGGCGAACTGCGGATTGTCAACCGGGGGGATCGTTCGGAAATAACACTCTTTCCGGGAAAGAAGCTGGATAATCCTTATAGTCTCAATACGGTGCAGATCTGTCCAGTCGGCGCGCTGACCTCAAAAGATTTTCGGTTCAGCTGGCGTGTTTGGTTTTTGAAATCGGCCCATTCGATATGCACCGGCTGCAGCCGGGGATGCAATATCATTATTGATCACGCCGATAATCACGCCTATCGGTACCAGGCGCGATGCAATCCCCAAGTTAACGGCTACTGGCTCTGTGATGACGGCCGCCTCTCTTATAAAATGATCAATGATCACCGGCTTCATGTTCTGACCGAGCCTTCAGGGAATTCCCGGGATACATTCCCGCGGTTTGAGGAGGCTCTTTCCGGAATCGGCCGGCAGATTGAGGGGGCGTCATCGGTCACCGCACTCATGAGCCCGGATCTCTCGAACGAAGATCTCTATGCGGCAAGCCGGTTTGCCAAAGAAATCGCCGGATCACAAAGGATGGCCGCTGGGAGCCTGAAACCTGACGGGGTAGAAGATGAACTCCTCCGAAAGGCGGATGCGCACCCCAACACCAGCGGATGCAAAACATTAAATCTGTGGGGTGATCTAAAACCAGCGATCGATGCGGGGGGTGATCTGCTCCTCGTTTTTGGGAGCGATCTCCTCCAATATGACAACGCCCTGCTGAAAAAAATCCGGAGCAGCTTCAAGAGCATTATCATTTTCGCGTCGCATGAGATGAAGGGTTTTGAAACTGGAGCATGGCTCATTCCTATCGCCTGTCATGCGGAGATGGACGGATCTTTCACCAACTTCGAGGGGAGGGTGCAGAAATTCGATGCGGCGATTCGACGGCGCGGCGACACACTTCCGCTCTGGCGGATTTTAGGGAAGATCGGCCGGGCGATGCAGCGGGAATGGGGGTGGAGTGATCTTGCCGGTTTGAGGCGGGATCTGACAGATGAGTTTCCGCAATGGAAGGAAGCTCTCATAGAGGCAACGCCGTCAAACAAGACCGGGGTTCCCTTGAAAATGACCGGAACAAAGGAAGCGGGGGAGGAGTAAGGAACGGTGCCTGACGGACTCGTCACCTTGATCAAGGCCTGTTGCGTTCTGGCATTCCAGATGATCTTGGTCGTGGTGCTCATTTGGTTTGAGCGCAAGGGAGCGGCTTATATCCAGGATCGCACCGGGCCGAACCGCGCGGAGATATTCGGAATCCGCCTCGCCGGCCTGGTTCATCCGGTGGCGGATGTTCTCAAGCTCGTTTTTAAGGAGGAGATCACACCGCCCCATGTCAGAAAGTTCTATTTCCGGCTGGCTCCCATTGTCAGCCTCATGGTCGCTCTTCTGCCCCTGGCGGTCATTCCATTCGCCGATATTCTTCCGGGTGACGGCGGGGGTTTTTCATTTCAAACCCTTAATCTCAATGTTGGAATTTTGTACATCTTGGCTGTCAGCTCTTTTGGGGTTTTCGGGATCATATTCGCTGGATGGGGTTCCAATAATAAGTACAGCATGCTCGGCGGCATGCGGGCGTCGGCCCAGATGATCTCCTACGAGCTGGCCATGGGATTATCGATCGTTGGGGTGCTCATGGTCTACGGGACTTTGGAACTCAATGAGATGGTGCGCTATCAAGGGGGTCTTCTCTGGGGATTCCTTCCCCGCTGGGGCATTTTTGTACAACCTATTGCCGCGATCCTTTTTATGACAGCGGCTTTTGCCGAAAGTAACCGTAATCCGTTTGATCTGCCCGAGGGGGAATCCGAAATCGTTGGATTCCATGTAGAGTATTCCAGTATGAAATTCGCCTGCTTTTTTGTCGGTGAATATGGACACATCGTTGTGGTGTCTTCGATCTTCACGGCGCTCTTCCTCGGTGGCTGGCAGATCCCCTGGCTGCCCACCCCGGTTTTGAGGGAAAACGCCGGTTTTGCCACGGCGGCGCTCCTGCTGTTCGGTGTCGTCGGAGGAGTAGTTTTTGCCGGGCTCTTCGGTAAATGGCGCGGACGCTTGCATGAGTTGTATACCGACAGGAGAAAAAATGAGGGGCAGGTCTGGATGATTTGCGCCGCTGCGATCGCGGTCATCTGCGCTGTCATCCTTCTCGCCGGCTTCTGGCGGGGACTCTCCCCACAGGGAAGTCTCATAACGGCGGCGGTTGTTCAGATCATCTGTTTTATGGCCAAAGTGGTGCTCGTTTCATTCTTCTTTATCTGGGTGAGGTGGACGCTGCCCCGATTCCGCTACGACCAGCTCATGAGTCTGGGCTGGAAGAATCTTGTCCCATTGGCCATTTTTAATATCCTCATCACCGGTTTTATCCTTCTGGGTGTGGGATGATAATCCGGTGGGGGAGAGGTCGCGGATAGGAGTGGGAAGGAAATGATCAAAGTTCCAACACCGAAAATGAGGTGGTGGGAAAAGATCTATCTCTTTGAGATCGTGCGCGGTCTTTGTGTCACCATGGGGCACTTGATCCGCAATATCTTTGTACAAAAGAACATTTATACGCATCAATGGCCGGAGGAACCCAAGCCGCTTTTCCCCAGGCTCAAGGCCCGGCATCGGTTAACCCGGCGCGATGACGGCACGCCGAAATGCACGGCATGCTATTGCTGTCAAACAGTCTGCCCCGCCTATTGCATTCACATTGTTGCTGAAGAGAGTCCCGATGGGTTCGTTGAGAAGCGGCCCAAACAATTCGAAATTGATATTCTTCGCTGTGTCTTTTGCGGCTACTGCGTTGAAGCCTGTCCGGAGGATGCGATCAGAATGGATACCGGTGACGCTGTAATCGTCAGCAATCATCGGGAGGATTTTATCCTCGATTTGAAGTTCCTGCTGAACGGGAAGGGAACAGAATGGCGCCGGAGCCGCAGATTTGAGGATCACACGATCGCGAGGCCGCCGGCGACCTTCGGGGAATGATGATATGACCGGTCTTCCATTTTACATTTTTGCCCTGATATCGGCGATCGGCGCCGTTCTCACGGTGACGCGCAAGAATCCTTTGACCGGGGCGTTGTGTCTCGCTCTGACCATGATCGGACTTGCCGGACTGTTTCTTTTGTTGCACGGCTATCTCGTTTTTGTGCTGCAGATCTTGGTTTACGCCGGTGCGGTTGTCGTACTGATCATTTTCGTGATCATGATGCTGAATATCCGGGAACCGGTGGTTCGGCTGCAGCGCCTGTATTGGAAACGGGCCCTGCCCGGGGGGGTGTTGAGTTTGGTGCTTCTCTATCTTCTGTGGCGCCCGCTTCAAAACATTCCGGATTTCCCCCCCTCGATTTCCGATTCTTTCGGCACGGTGGAGAGGGTGGGAGTAGAGATTTTCACGCGATACGCTTTTCCGTTCGAGGTGCTCTCATTGGTTCTTCTCATCGCTATCGTCGGCGCTGTCGTTCTGGCGAAGAAAAGTGAGGATTAGGGGATGGACGTGCAGCTATCACACTATATCGCTCTGTCCGCTTTCCTATTCATGGTGGGGATTTTCGGATTTGTTTGGCGGCGGAATTTTCTTATTGTCTTGATGTCGGTCGAGCTGATGTTGAATGCCGTGAACCTCGCGCTCGTCGCTTTCGCCCGGTACTGGGACAACCCGGAAGGGCACGTGTTCACCTTTTTTGTTATCGCTCTGGCGGCGGCGGAGGCGGCGGTGGGGTTGTCTATCCTCATTGTCATTTACCGTCAGCGGGAGAGTGTGGATGTCGGGGATTTCAGGCGATTGAGGGAATAGTACGGAGCTGTTGAACTTGGCGGCGCCCGGCGGGGCGTGGTTCATTTAGGGGAGTTCATTCAGGGGGAAGGATATGGAAACCAGGCTGTGGCTCATACCCGCGTTGCCCTTCATGGGGAGCGCCTTGGTGGGTCTGCTGGCCCTGGCTTCAACTCGACGGAAGGAAGGGCTTCCTGAGCCGATCCTCGGTCTCCTGGGATGCGCCGGCCCGGTCATCTCCTTCTTTCTGGTCGCGAAGATATATATCCACTTTGTCGCTCTCCCCGCCGGTGAGAGACTGATTCATCAAGTTTTATATGAATGGATCAGCGCCGGGGAATTCCATCTTCCCGTCGCATTCCAGATGGATACCCTCAGCCTCACCATGCTGCTCTTCGTGACGGCGGTCGGCTCTCTCATACACATTTACTCGATCGGTTATATGCGTGGAGACAGGGGATTCGCGCGCTATTTCTCTTATCTGAACCTCTTCATGTTCTCCATGATCCTGCTGGTTCTCGGTGATTCGATGCTGACCCTCTTCGTCGGATGGGAGGGTGTCGGGCTCTGCAGTTATCTCTTGATCGGGTTTTGGTTTGAGGATCCGGAGAAGGCGGCCGCCGGCAAAAAGGCGTTTATTGTCAACCGTATCGGCGACCTCGGATTTTTGCTCGGGATCTTTTTGATCTATTGGACGCTGGCGCGCCATGGTGAGCCCGGGCTTCAATTCCATCTGATAGAATCACAGGCCCATCTCCTCCACGGCGGCGTGGCCACGGCGGCGGCGCTGTTACTCTTTACCGGGGCCGTCGGCAAATCAGCGCAGATACCTCTCTATGTTTGGCTACCCGACGCCATGGCCGGTCCCACGCCGGTCAGCGCCTTGATTCATGCGGCTACAATGGTCACCGCCGGTGTCTATATGGTGGCCCGGATGAATTTCCTTTACGTTCTCAGCCCTACGGCGATGATCGTCGTCGCAACGGTCGGCGCCGTGACGGCCCTCTACGCCGCCACAATTGCGGTGACCCAAAACGATATTAAAAAGGTTCTCGCCTACTCCACCGTCAGCCAGCTCGGGTATATGTTTATCGGGGTCGGATTGGGGGCTTTCTCGGCCGGGATCTTTCATGTTTTGACGCATGCCTTTTTCAAGGCGGTGCTATTCCTCGGCGCCGGCAGCGTCATTCATGCCATGGGCGGGGAACAGGATATGCGGAAAATGGGAGGCTTGGCGAAACGCCTGCCCATTACAACATTAACATTCGGCGCCGGCTTTCTTGCCCTTGCCGGTCTCCCGCCCTTCGCAGGATTCTTCAGCAAAGACGAGATTTTGTGGGCGGCCTTCTCGGCCGACAACCCGGCGTGGGGATCGTGGCCGAAGGTCCTGTGGATCATGGGACTGCTTGGCGCCGCACTGACCGCCTTTTATATGATGAGGGCTTTTGCGCTGACCTTTTTGGGCAGCCCCCGTTTTAGCGAGAAGGATCATCATGTGCACGAGTCGCCGCTTTCGATGGCGATGCCCCTGCTGGTGCTCGCGGCGGGATCTATAAGCATCGGTTTTCTGGGCGTGCCCGAAGTCCTCAAATCGGGCTCGAATCATTTTCATCATTGGCTGGCGCCCATCTTTTTCCATGGGGCGCACGGGGAATCCGCCGGTCCCGCGTCGCATGCCGCGTCCCAGGAGATACTGCTGATGTGTGTTTCCGTCCTGGCCGCCCTTAGCGGTCTGGCCCTGGGATTCTGGATTTACCGGCGCCGTCCGGAGATCGCGGAACGCGGCCGTCATGCATTGGGCGGCTTATACAAACTTGTGCTGAATAAATATTATGTCGATGAGCTCTATAACGCCGCTATCATCCGGCCGGTCGGAACCATTTCCAGGAACATTCTTTGGAAGATCGTGGACGTGTGGATCATCGACGGGATCGTCAATCTTGTCGGGATTCTCAGCCGTGTTGGATCTTATATCATTCGCTTCATGCAGGTGGGCAGCGTGCAGATCTATGCTTTGGTCATTCTGGCCGGCGTGATCGTCTTATTGTTGGGCGCATTCTAGGGAGAAGCCTGATGAGTGAAAGCCATATCCTTGCTTGGATCATCTTTCTCCCCCTCGCGGGGGCCGGGCTCCTCATGTTTTATCCGAAGGATCAGGAGGAAGCCATCCGCCGCACGGCGCTGCTCGTCGCGCTTGTCGTGGCCGGTTTCTGCGTTCCCCTTCTGACAGGGTTTCAATCCGTCGCCAACCTCCAATATGTTGAGAAACTATCTTGGATCCCAGCCTGGGGCGTGGAATATCATGTGGGTCTTGATGGGATCTCCCTATTCCTCGTGCTGCTCACCGCTTTCCTGATACCCCTCGCGATCCTCGCCTCCTGGGGCGATATTCGCGAGCGTGTCAAAGAGTTCCATATCTTCTTTCTCATCCTGGAAACCGGCATCATGGGCGCCCTGCTGTCGATGGATCTTTTCCTTTTCTATATTTTCTGGGAACTCATGCTCATTCCGATGTATTTCATTATCGGCGTGTGGGGCGGCGGCCGCAGGGTTTATGCGGCGCTGAAATTTGTTCTTTACACAATCATCGGTTCTCTGCTCATGTTGGTGGCCATTCTCTGGGTTGTTCTCTCGCATCAGGCCGAAACAGGGCGGATGACATTCAATCTCTTGATCCTCTATGAGCATCAGCTGCCTCACGCGGCGCAGTGGTGGTGTTTCCTGGCGTTCGGGCTTGCTTTCGCCATCAAGGTTCCAATCTTTCCTTTTCATACCTGGCTGCCGGACGCTCACACCGAAGCGCCGACGGCGGGAAGTGTTATCCTGGCCGGGGTGCTTCTGAAAATGGGAACCTACGGGTTCCTCCGTTTCGCCATGCCGCTTTTCCCACAGGCCGCCTTGGCCGCACAGCCCTATATTCTGGTGCTGGCCGTGGTTGGGATTATCTACGGCGCCCTTGTCGCCATGATGCAGGATGATGTCAAGAGGCTGGTGGCCTATTCCTCTGTCAGCCATCTTGGATTTGTAATGCTGGGGCTCTTTTCCTTGAATATAGAGGCCTTCCAGGGGAGTCTTTACCAAATGTTAAACCACGGTCTCTCCACGGGGGCGCTCTTCCTTCTCGTGGGGATGATCTATGGCCGGCGCCATACCCGGCTCATCGCGGATTACGGCGGTCTGGCGCGGACGGTGCCGTTATTCGCAGCGTCATTTCTCTTTATTACACTGTCCAGTATCGGATTGCCGGGGCTCAACGGTTTTGTGGGCGAGTTCCTCATTCTTCTGGGCGCCTTCGGATCAAAGATGTGGACGGCGATTCTCGGTGGATTGGGGGTGGTGCTGGGCGCCTTCTATATGTTGTGGCTTTGTCAGAGATTTCTCTTCGGCCCTGTCACTCATGCGGAAAACAAGGGGTTGCGTGATCTCAATCTCAGAGAAGGATTGACCCTGATCCCGATCTTTTTCCTCGTTATCTATATGGGGGTGTCACCCAAGCCCCTGCTGGACCGGATGGAGCCCAGCCTTATCAAAGCCTTGGATCGGATGACAGCTCATATGGAGCCCCTCCCGGTTGAACATTCCCCGCAGATGCATTCATGGATGGAGCCCGCATCGGAGGCCTCTCCGCCGGAGACCATGGGGCCGCCGGCGCCCGCCGCAGCGCAGCCGGAGTCCAGTGAGATGGCTGCAGCCCCGAAATCCGAAATCGTCCACAAAATTGAAGACAGGGTGGATCTATGAACTCCGGATCCCTATTACAATCCAGTCTGGTTTCCCTGCTGCCGTTTCTCATTCTGGGATTGGGCGGTGTCGTCCTGCTGGTGCTTGATGCCATCTGGCCGAAGTCAAAGCGGTTCGATACGACGATTCTCGGCATTCCGCTCGTGCTGCTGGCTATTACGGCCCTCATCCACCAGTGGAGGCATCCCATCGCCGTCACCCCTCTGAAGGGAATGTATCTGGCGGATACCTTCGGCGCCTTTCTGGGAATTGTGATTTGCCTGAGTCTGCTTTTAACCATCCTTCTATCGACACACTATCTGAAACTGATGGGGCGATTGCGTGGAGAGTATTTCGCACTGCTCTTTCTATCCGCCGCGGGGATGATCCTGCTGGCGAGTTCGACCGAACTCTTGACCCTTTTCCTCGGCCTCGAGCTTCTATCTTTCCCGGTTTATATTCTCACCGCCTTTCTGAGGAAGGATGCCAAAAGCAACGAAGCCGGCATGAAGTATTTTTTGCTGGGAGCTTTCTCGTCAGCCATCTTTCTCTACGGCGCGGCGATGATCTACGGCGCCACCGGGCAGACGGATCTTATGCTGGCCCTTTCCTCCGCGGCGATGCCGAAGCTGCTTGTCGTGGGGATTGTCCTGTTGCTGTCCGGCCTGCTCTTCAAGGTCGCCTCGGTGCCCTTTCATATGTGGGCGCCGGATGTTTATGAGGGCGCCCCGACGGCGGTGACGGCCTTTATGGCCACCGCCGTGAAAGCCGCCGCCTTCGGCGCGCTGATCCGGATCCTCATTGTCACCTTCCCGGCGCTCGCCATGGTGCCGTTGGAAAGGATTTTCTGGTGGCTCGCCGTCTTGTCAATGACGGTCGGCAATTTCGCCGCTCTGACACAATCCAACATCAAGCGGATGCTGGCCTATTCCTCGATCGCGCACGCCGGATATATCCTTGTGGGCGTGACCGCATTGATCGCGTCCGGTTCTTCTGAAGCTGTTGCGGGGATTCTCTATTACCTGCTGGCCTATACCTTCATGAACATCTGCGCCTTTGGCGTTGTGATCGCTTTGACAGAGAAGGGCAGGGAGCGTCTTGAGATTCATGAACTAGGGGGTGTGGGTTGGCGGAGACCCGGCCTGGGCTTGGCTATGATTGTGGCCATGGTAGCCCTCTCGGGAATTCCCCCGACAGCGGGTTTCTTCGGTAAGTATTATATTTTCCAGAGTGCCGTGAAATCAGGATTGCTGAGCTTGGTTATCATCGGAGTTCTGAACAGCGCCCTCTCAGTCTATTATTATTTTAGAGTCCTCGTCGCCTTCTATATGAAACCCTCGGAGGGAGAGCTCCTATCCCAACGGAACGCCGGCGTCGGATTGGCGCTGGCCTTTTCCGTCATAGCGATCCTTTGGCTCGCGGTAGGACCCGATGGGGTCATTCCGGGCGCACCCCAGCTGCTGAACTGGGTAAGGGATTCGTTTGTCGCTTTGCCGTAGAGATCTCTGCACCATGGGCCTTCACATGTCGCGTCGGAGCGATTCGGCTATTCGATCCATCTTCCCGGGATGAGGACCATGATTCGCTGGATATTCTTTGATGTCGGCAATGTATTGATGAATGACGATCAGGTCATGTCGTATTTGTATCAGGAATTGTACAAGAGGATCCTCGAAACGAAACCAAGTTTCTCATATGCCGAATTGCTGCGCCGG
Organism: Candidatus Eisenbacteria bacterium; assembly: GCA_018831195.1. NCBI lineage: Bacteria > Candidatus Eiseniibacteriota > Candidatus Eiseniibacteriota bacterium. The sequence goes on from JAHJDP010000104.1 coordinate 48,853, forward strand.
CGCGAGCACGCCATTCGTCGCGATGGCGCCGGGCACTGGGCCGATTTGGCGGAAAAGTATCTTGGGACCGCGGGGAAAGATGATCTGATCCAGCGGACGACCGAGAGGATGAGAGACCATTATCTCGAAATGCATAATGTCCTGCCCGGTATGAACGATGCGGTACTCGTGCTTTCCAAAAAATATCAACTGGGCCTCATTGCCAATCAACTTAAGGAAGTCCTCCCCGCGCTGGACCGCGCCGGGTGGGACGGCCTCTTCCGCGTTCGAGCCATCAGTGAACTCGTCGGATCGAAAAAGCCCGACCTCGCCATCTTCCGATGGGCCCTTGATCGGGCCGGCTGTCGGCCGGAAGAGGCCGTGATGATAGGGGATCGTGTGGACAATGACATTGCACCCGCCAAAAGAATCGGAATGCGGACGATCTGGCTCCACTTCCCCCATGCTGAAAAGGGAACCTCATTGCAAAACAAGAAGGATAGGATGTATTTGGAGAGCCAAAGGAGAATTTCTATCGTTTCGATCCCCCCAAAATCCGAAGAAGATGCGCCGGACGCGGAAGCCGACTCAGCCAAGGGGGTGCTGGAAGCGATTCAAACCTTCGACCGGCCTGACGAACCTGTTTAGCGAACCGGCCCAACCAGCCGGCAGGACACCGTTTGGGGCAAAAGTTAGGCGTCCACCGGCCGATAAATGAAAGAGATTTATCATGGATTCTATGAATCGTGAGACGAATGAAAAGGAGAAGGAGATGGCGAGGGTAGGAAATCGGATTCGTCCGGGGCGTTTTACACTGGGTTCTTGGTCTACGCTCAAAGCGGAGGACGCGCAGAATGAGCTGTCCCAAAGGGTGATTGCCACGCAGCGTCTGGTCGTGACCCGCTGCCACTACCGGCCCCACGCCCATTTCCCCCAGCACTCGCATCTCCAGGAACAGATTACAATTGTTGAGCGCGGACGTTTGGAATTCGTCATCGATGATCGGACGATCCCGGTGAATCAGGGTGAGATGATATCCGTTTGCCCGCGTGTTCCCCATGAAACGCATGTCCCCGCCGGAGAGGAAGTCGTGGCTCTTAATATTTTCCTTAATCTCTCGGCGCCATGCCACGCCCCCTTTCCCGGGCAATCCTGATCCCCGGGATGGGGATGGTGAACCCTTGCCCGCAAGTGCATCCCGCTCGACATCTTGCGGCCATGCCTCGCCGGCCCCGCGTGGCTGCGCCCCGCTTGACACCTTCCGCTAGAACTGGTTAGTTTCTCATCAGTGGGATCGTTTGAGAGCTTTCGATCCCGCAATCGGGCAAGGAATTCTGGAAGTCCCCCCATGGGAATTAATGACTCGATCAATCTCCTGACGACGGGGTTGGGTTGAAAGAGAAGGTCCATGCGATCCTCATTCATACGGGTTCTGGGATTCCTCCTCATTCTTTCCGGAGGGTGCAGTCTAAATCCGGAAAGGAATCCCCAGCCTGAACCGGAGAACAATCCCCCGGTGATCAGTTCCATTACCATTACCCCTTCCCGCATTCATCGAGGCGAGCAGGGCAATCTTGTGGGGGTGGCGAGTGATGAGGATTTCGATTTTCTTCTTTACCGCTGGTCGGCCAGCTACGGAATATTCCCCTTTAGACGGGATATCCCGATTGTGACCTATCGGGCTCCCGATAATGTGTCAGCCGATACCGTCTCGTTTTTTGTGTCCGATATCAGAGACTCGACTGTGAGGGTGCAGGTCATCCGTCTGGTCAATATCGCCCCACCCCAAAATCTCAAGGCGAGCGCCGGCACTCGTTTTGTTGAAGTGACGTGGGATCCCAGTATCGACAATCGTCTCTATGATTTTCTGGGGTATGAGATCTATGTTTCGGAAAGATCTTTTAACTCCATGCCCCAGGAGGACTGGGAGGCGTTCAAGATCCCGACCGATCCAATAACCGACAACAAGTATGTGGTGAGAAATCTAGAGCAGGGAACGATCTATTACTTCCAGGTGCGGTCCCTTCGCGCAACGGGAGAACGCTCTTATTTCAACGGGGAGAAGGATACATCCCCGCTTCCTCAGGGGTTGGGAAGTATCCTTCGTGAAATCAACTACCCGCAACCATATGCCCAGGGATTCGATTTTTCCGAGGGTGTGATGCGGACCTTTCGGCCGGATGATCCATCCATAAGAGACGGGATCGATCTTTATATCGGCACCGCCGATCCGGAGGATGGGCCGGGACCGCTCATGTTCAAAAGCCCCGAACGTCTCGCCTACCGCCACCCCGATTGGGCCGGCCGGCGGGTCCAATTGAAACCGATAGGAGACAATTGGTTTGTTTCGGAAACCGATTCCAGCGACTTTGTGACCGCCGTTCCTCTTACAAGCAGGAGCGTCGTCGCGATCCTTCTGCCCGAAGGTCATTTCGCGAAATTCCAGGTCACCGATTCTCTGGATACGGCCTACCCCTACCGCCAAATTCAGTACCGGTGGGCCTTCCAAACGATCACCGGCTATCCGAGATTTTGATCGCCTCGGGAGTCCGGCGCGATCGATCTCCCCGCCCTTGCCCCCGTCTCCTTCGCCGGGGTATAGTTAAAGGGCAACGAATTGAGTTTGCTCATCATCAAAGCAGGGGAGGATTGCCATGTCATCTCGCGCTGTGTCCCTGAGAACCGGGGCGGATTCCCTGTCCGCCTTTACAACAATCATTTTCATCCTTGGGTTGATCACCCTGTTTCTAGCGCCGGTTTATGCACAGACACCGATGCTTCCGATAGAAGAGATACCGATGGATGAACCCTTCCCCACGGGGCCGGATGGAGATCGATCCCGCGTGGTTTGGCCCGATGAACGGATCAATTTCCTGTACGAACTGGATGCCATCGCCTCTTTCCTGGCGATATGGCAGGAGCAAACACCCGGTTCCAATTTCGGCGGAATGATTGAGGCGGAGGCCGGCCCGTTGGGTGGTGTCATACAAACGGATAATACACTCGAGGCGATTAATGTCTGGTCTTATTACACGGAGTTGACCGGGCGGACCGACTATTTAACAAATATCGCCGACGCCTGGACCTATTGTTTGAACTTTCCTCCTTGGCTGGAGGAAGGCGGCGATGGATATTACCGGGTTCATAATTGTGGATGGGCTCTGACGGCTGAAAGCGCCTACCGGAGCGCGACCGGTGATAATACCTACCTCTCTTATGCCGCGACCTGCGCCGACTATATCGTCAATACCCCCCTTATCCTGGGCCAGTACGCCCTTATCAACGCATTTCCTCAGGCTTGGGCCGCGGGAAACCTTTATCTCTATGGCGAGGAAATGGCGGATGACGGGTGGAAAGCAGCCGCGGTCCAATATGGAGACAACTTATTGAACTGGGTTGAATATAACCCTCCCAGACAGCTCTCATCTGAGTATTGGGCGATGTCATCAGGAACCCTTGTTTGGGGATTGTGCAATTCAACATTTAGAGATGATCCAGTCAGTGGACAACTCTGGATTGATCAATATGGCGCCCTGGTTGATACATTTCAGGTTTGGTACGATGTCCCGTCCGATTCTTACGATTGGGATAACTCTTGGAATGTCGCCTATGTCAACGCTCATTTCGCCATGGGAGATCTCTCGGGCGATCCTGCCTACACCACGTTGGGTGAGAAACTCACGCGCCAGCTTCTGTCTTATGACACTGATGATGACGGGGGTATTCAAGCGACAACGCAGGACCCGGTGACGGAAGATATGACCTGGATTACCAGCTACCTTTCTAAATTCGGGGTCGCCCGGCTGCTCGGCGTGCCGGCGCAGCAGGATGCGGGGATCCTCTCCTTCCAAATGCCGCATGACGGCGATGTTCTTCCCTATCCCGGCGAGAGTCCGCTTCCCATACAGGTTGTCGCCTCCAACTATGGCCTCCAGGATCTCACCAATGTCGACATCACGCTTGAAGGCCCTGTGTCGGGTTTGATCACCATCGATCTCGACTTTGTCGAGAAGGAAGCGGTCGAACTGCATCCCGGCTGGCTGCCGGAAGCGCCCGGCGACTATGAATTCACCGTTTATACTTCCGCCGCTGGAGACACTGATCCTTCCAATGATACGCTGCGGATCGTCGTGCATGTGATCCCCGCGGCTGAAACACCTGATCCGCCGGTCCTCACGGATCCGATCTGTTCTGTGAAACCGAATCCATCAACCGCCGATTCGTATATCACCTTGCGGATCCCAAGCGGCGCTCCGGTCAACGCCCGGATTATCTCGGTTGATGGACGAAGTGTCCGAACCTGGGATCTGCCCGCTGGAGCCTCCCGGCAAAAGACCATCTCCTGGGACGGCACGGATGCGGCCGGGTCCGTTGTGGCGCCCGGACTTTACTTTCTAAAAACGCGGATCGGCGGGGTAACATCCACGGATAGGATTCTGCGATTGGAAGGCTGATGGGAAGGTTGCATAGAAGGTTGAGTGGGAGTTGATGAGATCTTTAAGAGAACCGGTTTTTCGTAAGGGTCAAAACGCCGCGGCTACCGGGAGGTCCCTATCACAAGGGATCATTCGTTTGATGATCAGCTCGATCCTCCTTCTGGGGTTCTCCGCCGCCGCTGAAATCCCGGCTCCGGGGGCGGAGATTCCCATCTGGCAAGCGGATCCGACGGCATCCCACACCCTCCTTGTCCTTGTCCCAGGGATGGATCCCGATTGGTGGGGGCGCCACGCTGACATCTCCAGGGATCATTTTCTTCGCGGGCTTCTGGCGGCGGCGCCACCCGGCATGACACCCGGCGTGACACCCGGCATGACACCCGGCATGACACCCGGCACGCCACCCGGCGGCGCTGCCGGAACAGCTCCCGGCGCAACGGCCCCGCCATTGATCGCCAGAATTGAGAGTCTCGCCGAAGCGCTACCCCTTCCGCCCGATTCCCTCTGGTCATCATGGCGGAAAGAATTCCTCCCATCAGGAGAGGGGCTGATCCTCTGTGGGCTGCTTGAGGATCCCCCCAAAACCGGGGGAGAGCTCTGTCTCTGGGTCTCGAGCCGGTTGCGTGAGATAGCCGACCTCAGTGAGGGTCTGCCCGAGGGAGATCTCATCCGGCCTGAGCGGATCAGAGATGAGATCCGGCAGACCGGGGGCATTCTGAGAATCATGCGGGCTGAAGAGGCGCGGGAGATACTGGCCCTGCCCCGCGCCGGTTTGGAGGCTTTTCAAAACCTCCCCGCTTCACTGGAAGATCATCCAATGGCCCGTCTCAAGAGGGTCTTTCTTGGAGATAAATTATTTGTTAATGCGGGGCTTTATACGATGTCGGTGTGCCCATGGAAGCGGGGCGCCCTTCACTTCGGTCTGGTTCAGGCGTATCGGGATGCGATCTTGGAATTCCAGGATGTCATCAATGGGGAAGACCTGGAATCAGGGGAATTTCTCAAAATGATGAATGAATCCGGAACGCTCATCGCGGATCGGATGGATCGCATGCTTTTCAGCTTATGGAATGAAATCCCCTCAGGCGGATCTCTTCAGCTGCTGTGCGGGAACGACACAAGCACGTGGATGATACGTCGAGAGAAGGATTGGCCGGTGGGAGCAAAGAGGTAAGCGCCGGAATCGATGATACCCTTGCGCGACAATATTCCAAGCCGGACGCGTCCGGGCGCCGGGATTGTCCTGATTGCGGTGACGATGATGGTCTTTCTCTATGAATTGAACCTTTCCCCCCGCGACCTGGAATCTTTTTTTATGACCTATGGGCTTGTGCCCGGCCGGCTGACCGGTCTTCTCCATCCCTCATATTATCCATTCGAGGGTTCCCGATACTTGGGTCTTTTCAGCTCGATGTTCCTTCATGCCGGTTGGTTTCACTTTTTGGGAAATATGTGGTTTTTATGGATCTTCGGAGACAATGTCGAGGATCATCTCGGCCATCGCCGTTTTGTCATCTTCTATCTGATCTGCGGAGTCGCCGCCGGTTTGGCGCAGATCATCGCGGACCCCGGATCCCATCTGCCGATGGTCGGCGCCAGCGGCGCCATTGCAGGGGTGATGGGGGCTTATTTTGTCCTCTTTCCGCGCGCCAAGATACTGACCCTGATACCGATTTTTATTATCTTTACCTGGCTGGAAATCCCGGCCGTCATCTTTCTCGGCATATGGTTTCTCATGCAATTCGTCAATGGAGCGGTGATGTCCGCCGCCAATGTCCAGGGGGGCGTCGCATTTTGGGCGCATGCCGGCGGGTTTATCGCGGGGATGCTTTTTCTCGGCCTCCTGGGCGGCTGGCGCAAGCCTGATCCGCCGGTGGCGAAGTGGAGCCGGCAATTCTCCGGCGGCATGCGCGGGTTATGATAGGTCTTTTATCCCGCCCGTGGCCGCCTGAGGTCATGCGAGCCGGCCTGAAACCGCGGGAGGCCGCACAGGGTCAGCGAAGAATGAGAATCTTTTGCGACGCCACCGTCGTGGAATGATTCATCATGCGGATCCAATAGACGCCGCTGGAGAGATCGCTCGATGAAAGCGTCCAAGTATAGGATCCGGGCGACCGATGTCCGAGGTCAAGACTCTCCACACGGCGCCCTCCAACATCCACGAGATCCAATCTGAAATCCCCGGCTTGCGTTAATTGGTATTGTACATTAAGCGGCGCGCGGGCCGGGGTTTTTGAAAAAATGAAGCGGCGGTTCTCCGGCAAGGGCTGTTCCGGATGGGTTTCCCATTCCGCCGTCCAAAGTCCTGAGGAATCCGGCTCCGAGTCCGGGGGCGAAGAGGGGGTGGGCACCGGTTTGAGTCTTAGATATCCATTTCCGAGAGAAGAGGGACCCCGCATTTGATAGTAGATTCCCGCAACCGCCATCGGAAGTTCGGTCATGAGGTCCAGGGTATCCGGAGGGGCGTTTATGGAGCGGATCTGAACGAAGCCCGGCGCGCCGAGCCCCTGCCCTTCTCCTCCCCAAGAGAGAAGAATTTCCCCCGTTTGGGATAGCTGAGCCCGCGATCTCTGCGTGATGAGACCATCCGACAGCCCCTTCAGCTCGATCGAGACAGACTCCGGCCTGATATCGTAAGAAATCTCCCACCGTTGCGGTGGATGATCCGGTTTAACATAGGTGGAAATCTCGAGAGTGGTATCCCCTGATGAAGACTCATAGCTTTGCGGATGATCCCGCAAGATGATTTTACCGTCCCCCAGGACCTCCAGACCCCAAGAGAGCTTGTCTCCCACGGGGAAGGGAAAAAGCAGGGGCAATGCCAGGCGATCCGCCACGGCCAGTTCTACACTCGCCCGGCGGATCAGGAGCCCTCTTTCCTCTAGAATCCCCCTGACGATGAGAGGCGTCGATCGGGGCGCCGACAGCGGGGGATTTGAGGCCAGCGAGGCCAGGATCTCGGCGGTTTCTACGAAAGAGGACCAGCGGCTGGTTCGGGCCATGGCGCGCAGAGCTAGATCAAGGGCCGCTTCCTCCCCCAGATGCTGGCGGATATCCCATAGTGCGCCCGCCCATATCAATCCGTCGCTATGGGGGCGATCCGTCCAATCATCGGGATAGATCCGGAACTCATCGATCTTGCGGAGGCAGGGCGGAGAATAATAGGTGGCGTCCCACTCGCCGAGGCAGGGATCGCCGGTATAGGAACAGGCGAGGTAATCGGAGAATCCTTCGCTCAGAGCGATGGTCTGACCCTCGCCAAAACCGGGAACAAGACGGTCATGAACAGCATGCCCGAACTCATGAAGAATGATATCGGCATCCTGGGCGTCGGGGACCCCTCCATCCCCAAACTCTATCATTCCTGTTGAGGGGCGGTACCATGAATTGTCGAGATTAGAGGCGTGGACGCGCACTGGGAAGGGATCCCCGCCCGGCAGCAGGCCCCTTGTCTTAAGATCGTCCGCCGTTTCGGTAATGTGAAAGTAGGCCATGACCTCTTCGAAACCGGGATGGTAACTTTCAACGATAAACTGAAGATTGGGCCGGAAGGTCCTCGGAGGAAGACCGGTCGTGATGGCGGCATAGCGGCCGCGCAGCCAGCCCGATCCGTCCAGATGGGTTAAGCGGCGGGTCACGACCCATTCTTCGACAGGATCTCCCCAGCGGATATCGTCATCTCCCGACATAACGATTGGATTCGGAGCGAAGACCGAACCGGTGCCCTCATGATCATAGGAGGTGTCGAAAAGGAGGCGGTCTTCCGCCTGGATGACGTCACCGGTTTCCTCATCGATCCCCAGGAGCCAGTCGGCGGGGGGATCTGAGATTTGTATAAGAACATCCCTGATGCCGATCCATTTCTCCGTGGAGATGTTCCAAAAAGCGCCGCCCGCCCAGAGTGTGTCGCCCCGAACCGCGTCAAAAGTGATCTTGTTTCGTTCCAACCAGGCCCATGCGGCGCCCAGGATCTTCTCCTCAGAGATCTGAGCTGTTCCATTGAGGGGCGGGGAGGGCCAGGACTCGATATAGGGTCCCCGGAGGATTTGCAGCCGTCCCGATGCGTCAAAGTCAGCCGAAATCTCCATCCCCTTCAAGGCCCTCTCCTTCCAATGGAGAGGATAGAGGGCGCGGCCGCCGGTGAGAGAGGTGTGGATCTTCGGCCTCCCAAGGGTCAGCTCGGGGGGGGCCGGTCCGACATATTCATTAAGAGTGACATCGAGATCGATATCGGCGAAAGCGGTCGATCCGGGTTCCATGAAGAGGCCGGCCGGGAAAGGTCCGGATGTGGTGGAGGAGGGGGGCAGGAGAAGAGCCCATTCAATGAGACCTTCCTGGTTGTCATGAATGAAGAGAGAGGCTGTTGGCGGATCATTCTGCGACTCGGAGCCGGTGAAGAACCGATTCCAATAAACTCGGCTCGTGAAAGGTTTTGGCAGACTCAGCGTGAGGAGGACGATTCCCAAAAGAAGCGCCATGCCCAACATCCAGAGAGACCAACGCCGGTGCGATGGGGGGATGGTGGGGGAGCGATCTTTGAGCATGATATCCGCCGATACTTCTTCTGAGTTTGACACGCCGGACGAAGAGGCCTGCCAGCAGGCTGACCGTGACTGTAAACATAATATTACACTTATATATGGGGATTTGTCAACGAGGAGTCGGGTTAATCATTTTTACTATATGGGGTTATGGATTATTTCTGAAAACACCTGTCTCTAATGAATTGCACCTCTTTCGGGCTACCGATAATCAGGGGCGTTCTCTGATGAAGGCTTGTGGGAATAATGTCGAGGATATCCGTCTGCCCATCAGTCGCCTCGCCCCCCGCGTGTTTAACAATATGAGCGAGGGGATTCGCCTCAAAAAAGAGTCTCAGCTTGCCGGTGGGATAGCGGTTGTCGGCGGGGTAGAGAAAAACCCCTCCATAGATGAGGTTGCGGTGAAAATCGGCCACCAGGGACCCAATATAACGGGCTCTATAGGGCTTTCCCGCGGGGTTTTCATTTCCTTTAAAGGCTGCGATCACCTCTTGGATCGGCTTCTCCCAAATCGAGGTGTTGCCTTCATTCACGCTATAACAGGCTCCGCTTTCCGGTATGCGGATGTTGGCGTGGGAAAGAAGAAACTCTCCAGCGCTTGGGTCGAGGGTAAAGCCATAGACGCCCTGCCCCGCCGTGTAGACAAGGATGGTGCTGGAGCCATAGATGATATATCCGGAGACAATCAAATTTTTTCCCGGCTGATAGAGGTCTTGATCTTCAACCGCATTTCCGGGGGAGCGCTTATTATGAATCGCAAAGATCGTTCCGATGGAAGCGTTGACATCGATATTGCTCGACCCATCCAGAGGATCAAAGAAAAGCAGGTAGGAACCGATCTCAAACTCCTCCGGAACAGGCAGGATTGTCTCCATTTCTTCCGAGGCCATCGCGCAAAGATGCCCTGTATGGCGCACATTCCTGATAATCGTTTCGTTGGCGAAATCGTCGAGAATCTGCACCTTCTCGCCTTGAACATTCGTCCGGCCGGTCAGTCCCAAAACATCGGCGAGGCCGGCCTTCCTGACATTGCTGCTGATAATCTTCGCCGCAACCATGATCTCGGTCAGTAAACCGGTCAGTTCCCCCGTCGCCCTGGGAATCTTTTGCTGCTGTTCCGCGACATGTTGCGAGAAGGTCATCCCGATCGGGTAGTGCGGGTAGCCTGGCATATAGATCGATTTGCGGGGATCTTTTGATGATGGCGGCCGAAGCATCGGAACTTCCTCCACATGATTCGTGTTGTTCCCTTGTTGAGGGGGCGCACTGGCGTTGGCCCGTTGATCAAGCGGATCCGCCGCCAAGTCAGATAGTGTCGGAGGAGATCTCCGCCGGGAAGATTTTTCTTGCGGTTTGGAACGCCCCGACCTACTTTAATGACCTTGTCTAGGGCTCAGTGGCCTTTTCCCGAGGAGGTCACCGATCCACCTTTCCTGAATTGGAGGCAGAGACGCTGCGGGCCTAGCCGTTTCCAGGGGGTAGATTTATGAATTTAACACCATTGGATATCAGAAAAGCTACCTTTCGCAGGGTTCTCCGGGGAGTGGATGCGGAAGAGGTTGGAGCCTTTCTGGAGGTTGTTGCGGAAAACTACGAGAGGGTCATTCAAGATCACGCCAAGATCAATGAGCGGGTGAGCGGTCTTGAAGATCGAATCCGTCACTATGAGGGGATGGAGAAATTCCTTCAGCAATCGATGCTGACGGCTGAGCAGTTGGTGAGTGATGCCAAGGATGCCAGCCGCCAGAAATCTGAGAAGTGCATTGAGGAGGCCCAGCGCCGGGCTGAGCGGATCCTGGAAGATTCACGGGAACGGCTCCGCAGTCTCAGCCGTGGGGTTCGTGAGCTGGAATCACGCAAGGGTCTTTATGTTGAGCGCTTCCGATCCCTGCTGGAATCCCATCTCAGAATCCTCGAGGAGCATGAAGAGGATCTGGATGAGATCGAAAACCTGGGAGTAGAGGTCTCCAAACTCCTGTCCCAGGATGCTGGTGACCAAGCGGATGGAGACGATCTCATGGAGGACCCCGTCGTTCTGGAGTCGCTCGAATCGTTCAATCAGGGGGAGATCGGCCTGGCACAAAACGCGGAGGCCTTGTCGATGCCGCATCCTCTGACGGGACCGGCGATGGAATCCTCCGGTGATCGGCATTCCGAGGAAGGAAACCCACCCTACCTTGCCGAGTTGGAAGCCGATGAACAAGGGCCTGAGGATGGGGGTTCTTTTTTCCCACCCAGGGTCAGGCGCCAAGGTTTTTTTGACATCAAGGCCGACGGTGAAACGGAATAAGGATGAGCCATGTCTAAAGCGTTGCCGCTCCGCCGACAAATAGACGAGGCCGTCGCGCTTCTTCGTGATCGGGGTGTTGGAATTCCCAGGGTCGGGATTATTCTCGGAACCGGTCTCGGAGTTCTGGCGGAGAGGATTGAACCGGAAGTGGTGGTGCCCTATTGCGAGATACCCCACTTCCCTATCTCCACAGTAGAAGGCCATGCCGGAGAGCTTCTCTTCGGCCATCTCGCCGGCGTCGCGGTCGTCGTCCTGAAGGGGCGGGTTCATTTCTACGAAGGTTATTCGATGCAGCAGGTCGCCTTCCCCGTACGGGTCATCAGGGGATTGGGCGCAAGGGAACTCATCATTTCCAGCGCCGTCGGGGGTCTGAATCCCTTGTTTAGGCCGGGAGAGATCGTTCTCGTCACCGATCATATAAACTTGATGGGAGACAATCCTCTCATTGGGTCGAATGATGAGACGCTGGGGCCACGCTTCCCTGATATGAGTGAGCCCTATTGCCGGGAGCATTTGAAGCTCACGGAACGTCTCGCAGTTGACGAAAAAATCCCTATGCGAAAGGGAGTTTTTGTCGGTGTCGCCGGTCCCAATTTGGAAACGGCGGCTGAATACCGCTTCCTCAGACAGATAGGGGCCGACGTTGTGGGGATGTCCCTCATTCCAGAGAATCTTGCCGCAGTTCACGGCGGTCTCCGAACGTTGGCTTTTGCTATCATTACCGATTCCTGTCTGCCGGATGCTCTGGAACCGGTGGACATTCAAAAGATTCTCCGGACGGCGGCCGAGGCGGAACCAAAACTTTCCCGTTTGGTAGAGCGGGTCGTCGAGGAGTTGCCGGAAGAATAGGAGGGCCCGATGAGCCCACCCACAGGAGAGACATCAAAGAAAGCCGGAAAGGCCAGGAAGATGAATAAGAAGGATCTGAACAAGTTTGAAAAGATTTTAGAGGAAGAGAAGAATCGTTTGATCAGCGCGCTGGGGCTTCTAGAAAAAACCGTTATTGGACGGTCTCTGAGAGAAGCCATAGCAGATCTTGCCGCCAGTAATTACAATCCCGAAGAAGGATCTGACAATTCAGAAAGGGAAAAAGTACTGCAGTACGCCACATCAGAGGGCCGGTTGCTTTATGAAATCGAAGACGCCATCAGGAAAATAGGCGCCGGAGAATACGGCATTTGCGAGGAATGCGAGGAAATCATCGACAATGTCCGCTTGGAAGCCCTTCCGCATGCCCGGTTATGTTTGAAATGCCAGGAAAAGGCTGATCGTCAGAGGGCTTGAGGACCTCTGGATATCAGTTTGACATTGTGCTGTCTGCTCCCCGTTCATCATTACGTCTATTTTACATTGCTGCGGCAGTGATTTTAATCTCTGATATTGCCACAAAGCTCATCGTCTTTCACATTCTCCCCGTGGATAGCTATCCCAGGCCCTTTATCGGCGACCTTCTTCGCTGGACTCATATACATAATTCAGGAGCTGCATTCGGCCTGTTTCGGGGCAGCCGCCTCTTTTTTATTGTTGTGTCGGCCGTTTCCGTGGTGGCGATCTTTCTTGTCGTCCGGAGCCGCCGGCACAGAAGCGCCTTGACCCTCATGGGATTTGGAATGGTGCTCGGGGGCGCGCTGGGTAATCTTTTGGATCGGTTGTGGCTGGGTGTCGTCATTGATTTTATCGATATGGGGTGGGGAACTCTACGATGGCCGGTGTTCAATGTCGCCGATATGGGGGTCTCGATCGGTGTCATGATTCTGGGATTCGGACTTTTCCTCGAGGATATAAGGCGAACGAAAGCCGAATCGACGGATAGTATTCCTTCGGACTCCTCTCTACAATTCAGTCCAGGTGGGGAGACGGAATCTGGAGATCGCCGAATAGAGCGAACCGAATCATGACGTACGAAAACGGCTCTGAAAAACAGAAGGGGAAAGATCAGCCGAGGGATTCCCTGGTGGTTCCGCTGGATGGAGAAGGCTGCCGTCTGGATCGCTACCTCGCCGATCAGATTCCGCACCTCTCTCGAGAACAGGTCGCCAAGCTCATCCGCCAAGGCGCGGTGGAGGTCGGCGACCAAGTAGGGAAATCCTCGCTTCGACTCAAGATGGGCCAGCGCATCACATTCCCGATTCATGAAAAACGGGAGGAGACGCCCCTCACGCCCGAACCCATTCCCCTCCAAATCCTCTTTGAAGACGAGGATCTCCTGGTCATTCACAAACCGCCTGGGATGGTTGTACATCCAGGGGCGGGTGTTCGGAAGGGAACTCTGGTGCATGGCCTGCTGCATCACTTGCCTGGTTGGAAGGGTGTCGGAGGATTGACCCGCCCAGGAATTGTGCACCGGTTGGACCGCGGAACGAGCGGTCTGCTGGTTGTCGCCAAGAGTGAGTTGGGTTACCAAAACCTTGTCGAGCAGATCCGGGAGAGAAGGATGACCCGCCGGTACATCACGCTGGCCTGGGGTTCTCCTCCCGAAGCCAAGGGGACGATATCGGCTCCTATCGGCCGGGATCCGAAACACCGCCAGCGGATGGCCGTGCTGGCGCGCGGAGGGAAGGAGGCGATCAGCGATTACGAGCTGCTCCGGGCGTTTGACATTCTCAGCCTCCTACGCGTATCTTTGCGAACAGGACGAACACATCAGATTCGGGTCCACCTAGCCTCTCTGGGACATCCGGTCTTTTGTGACCCGACCTATGGTGGCGGCAAGGGATATGCAAGACGCCTGGCGCCGCAGGACCGTCCGAGGATCTTAGGTTGGCTGAAAGGATTGGGGAGACCGGCCCTGCATGCCTACCATCTGACCTTTCATCATCCCTTGGATGATGAGAAAATGGTTTTTGAAACCCCGGTCCCCGGGGATATGGAGAGGATCCTACTAGAATTGGAAACTCTGGAAAAGGAAGCTGGAGGTTAAAGATGAAGATCAGCAAGAGCCAGGTGGATGACATCTGGATCGTTCATTTGAGCGGTAAGCTGATGGGTGGCCCCGACGCCGATCTGGTGCAGGAGATCGTCCGAGAGGGTATGAGTTCCGGATTCAAAAAGATAATCTTGGATCTTGGGGATGTTTCCTGGGTCAATTCCACGGGATTAGGAATCCTTATCACGAGCCACATTTCTGTCACCAATGCCGGTGGCGTGGTGAAGTTGATGAGAGTTTCGCGCCGGATTGATTCTATCTTAATGGTCACAAAATTAAATACGATCTTTGAAGTTCACGATTCCAAGGAGCAGGCTATCGCCAGTTTCAACACTGAGGTTTCGGGAACCAGTGGAGAATAAGTTCGTGAGTTCATCGACCGAGGGACCTAATCCTAATATCGTTCCCGAGGCGGATTCAGGGAACCGAATGGTCCTCTATCTCCCCAGTGATTTGAATTATTTGTCGGTCGTCGATCGGATGGTTGAAGGTATTGCGGAGATGTTGGAGCTGGAGGAGGAAGATAATATCGCGGTGGCGACATCCGTCATTGAAGCTTGTACAAATGCTATACAACACGGCCATCGCCAAGAGGCCGCTAAATATTTTTTCTGCTCCTTTTACCTTGGGGAAAATGAATTGCAGGTCACGGTGAAAGACTGGGGTCCCGGGTTTAATCTCAACACGGTGCTGGGCGGCGACCCGACCCATGGCGAAGGACTGCTGAAATGCCGCGGCCGCGGCATTTTCATTATGCGCTCCATGATGGATACGGTTGAATTTGAGATGCGGGAACCCATTGGGACGACTGTTAAGTTAACGAAGCAACTGGCGCGGCGCGGTACTTCAAGCCCCGTCAGCGGGTAGGCGTCATCATTTCTGATAGCATGAACATTCATTTGGACGGTCCGGTGGTTTGAACCCCGGACTTTTTTGTGAATTCAGGAGATGAACATCGAATCAAGAATTGAAAACGGCCCTCTTCTCGGCATTGATCTAGGACGGCGCCGAACCGGTCTCGCCAAGTCCGATCCGGATCTCCGGGTTGCGACACCTCTGGTGATTGTAGAAGCGGCGGGGAACAAACTCGATTTTAGTATTCTGGATCATTGCCGGAAGAACGAAGTGACCGGTGTTGTCTTGGGGCTGCCCCGGCATATGGACGGCCGGGAAGGCGATTTGGCGCCCCGCACCCGGCGTCTTGCCGCCTATATCCACCGTCAGCTGAACATTCCTGTTTGGTTATGGGATGAGCGCCTGTCCACTCTTGAAGTGGACAGGCGCGCCAGAGAGGGAGGGAAACGCCAACAGCCGAGGGATGATTTGGCCGCGACACTCATCCTTCAGGGATTTATTGATGCACAAGCCTGGAAAAGGCCTCCAGCGCACGCCGGCGACGACCCAGGGGATCGATCCGAAGATGATGGGACCGCTGAATGATGCGGAGCCCCGGGAAAATGATCCTTTTACTCGCCCTGATCGGATTCGCGATCATCGCGGTGTGGGGCGCCAACATTTTGTTGAGGCCCTACCGGCCCTCCAATCCCAAAGTGACCTTCACCGTACTTCCGGGCGAGGATTTCTCCGCAATCCAAGCACGGCTCGTCAAATCCCGATTGATACCGAACTCCCCCTGGATTGCTCTGTGGGCGCGCTATAAGGGGTGGGACCGGAATCTAAGGGCCGGCCGGTATGAAATCGATCCTTCCATGCCGCCGGCCGAGATTTTCCGCACTTTTGTAGAAGGTCCCCGTGTGCTGCTGAAGGTCACCCTGCCGGAGGGATGGCGCAGCGCCGATGGGATTCAAAGACTTGAGGAATCGCTTGAATGTGATCCCGGCTCCTTATACAAAATAGCAAGGGATTCGACCTGGCTGCTCTCTCTGGGATTGCCGGCGCCCAATGTTGAAGGGTATCTTTTCCCCGAGACGTATTTCTTCGACCCCGGCACCACAGGTCATGAAATCCTCCGCCATATCTTATTAAAAACGATCGAATACTTTAATTTAGAGAGAGGGGCGCGGTTGAGGGAGCTTGGGATGACGCTGCATGAGGCGGTGACCCTGGCGAGTATTATTGAAGCAGAGGCCAAGCTGCCGGAGGAACGGGTTCGGATCAGCGCCGTTTTTCACAACAGGCTTCGGGAAGGGTGGCCGCTGCAAGCCGATCCCACGGTGCTCTTTGCGGTGGGGAAATCGGGCGAGCCGCCCTTGACCGAGGATCTGGAATCCCCCTCGCCCTATAATACCTATCTTGTACAAGGTTTGCCGCCTGGACCGATCAACAGTCCCGGCGCCGCGGCCTTGGAGGCCGCCCTGTATCCACTGCCCCACTGCAGGGAGTTCTTTTTTGTCGCCCGGCCCGATGGATCTCACATCTTCAGCCGAACACTACACGAGCATGAAGAGGCGCGCCGGCGCCTCAAACACTCAAAAGGATGACCAGGGTGATGATGGCGCGATGCCGGAAGCGATGCCGGAGGCGATGATTGTGGCGGGAGATGCCGAATCGTCTCCCAACCTGTCTTGAAAGCGGAATCGCGAGTCTGATACCTTTATTTTTAAACCCTGAAGTGGAATCGACGTT
The DNA here is from genome assembly GCA_018831195.1 of Candidatus Eisenbacteria bacterium. Taxonomy (NCBI): domain Bacteria; phylum Candidatus Eiseniibacteriota; species Candidatus Eiseniibacteriota bacterium. Next base: position 65,611 of record JAHJDP010000104.1, read on the forward strand.
TAGCTTGGAGAGCTTGGGCCGGAGCTTCTTGTGACAATAGAAGAGACAAGGAGTCGTATGAACCGACAACTCGAAGAAAAGCTGGAACGGCTCGAGTCGCACCTGGCATCTCTGGGGTCCGCGGTGGTGGCTTATTCCGGAGGGGTCGACAGCGCCTTTCTCGCCGTCGCGGCCCACAGGGCTCTCGGCGCCCGGATGATCGCCGTCCTTGGTCATTCCCCTTCACTGGCGCAGAAGGAATGGAATGACGCTTGTAAGATTTCGGAACGCTTCGGATTCCCCATGGAGAAGGTTGTGACCCACGAGTTGGAGAATCCTCTTTATCAATCAAACACCCCCGATCGTTGCTACCATTGTAAAGATGAGCTTTTTCAAATCTTGAAGACTTGGGCGGCGGAAAAGGGGTTTCAGACGGTTCTTGATGGAACGAACAAAGATGATTTGGGAGACTATCGGCCCGGGCGGCGGGCCGGTGAAAAACACGGGATCAGGAGTCCCCTCATCGATTGTGGATGGACAAAGGAAGAAATCCGGCAGGTGAGCTTAGCCCTCGGCATTCCGATCTGGGACAAACCCGCTTCTCCCTGTCTCGCCTCCAGATTTCCCACCGGTGAGCCGATTCGCTTGGAGGCTCTGCGGTGGGTCGAAAAGGCTGAAACCGCCCTAAGGTCTCTGGGGTTTTTGGAGCAAAGGGTGCGGGTTCACGGAGAAATGGCTCGGATTGAATTATCTTTGGGTGAAATGCCCCGGATGCTGGAGCCGGGAATACGGGCCGCTGTCATTCAGAGTTTGCATGAAGCTGGATTTCGAAGGATTGTACTTGATTTGGAGGGGTATCGATCCAGCGGCGAGGGATGGAGCAAGAACGCCGAAGAGCTTCCGTAGGCATCGACTTTATCACAAGGCCCTGCCGTCAGTCGTCAGATTCGGGTTGATAGGGTCAGCTTCAAGATGGAGGATGAGGAACGTGGCCAAGATTAGTGCTGAAAACCAACCCCGTAGAGGCAGAACGGGCGCGCCCGCCCAAAAGACCGGGGGAGGTCCATCCCCAAGCAAAGGTGCGATCTTTGCGAGTTCCAGAGCTTCTGAAGGGCCTGAGTTCGGCCGGAAGAACTGGATCTTAATGGGGCTGGGGCTTGGAACCATTATATTGGGATTCGTGGCGCTGGCGCTTGGATCGATTACTGTGGCGCCGATCCTCCTCGTCCTGGGTTATATTGTCTTGGTGCCCTGGGCCATTCTGGCCCGGTCCCATCCGGAATCGAATCAAAAGGGGGCGAATAGCTCAGTTGGTTAGAGCGCCTGCCTTACAAGCAGGAGGTCACAGGTTCAACTCCTGTTTCGCCCACCGTACCGCGGGCCCCGTTTCTGCGGGAGAAGGGTCTGAAAATGAAGAATTCGAGTCGGATTTGTTTGAGAATCCTGCTCCTTGTGATGACTTGGCTGGCGTTGGGTTCCTCCAGATCCCTCGCTGGTCCCAACGCCGGTGGTGTCCTTTTACTCCATGTGGCTCCGGAAGTGGAGTACACCACACAGCGGAAGAATTGGTGCCATGATATCGATCTGGAAGGGCTTCATGAGATCAACACGAGAAGCAAACCGGATCCTTACAAGGCTCAACTTATTTATGTGCTTGCCGCATTTGATACAAGCCAGACTTCAGAAGTCCAAACGGTGACGTTTGGGCTGGGTGATTATGGCGGAGAACCTTCCATTTACTTTGACCGGTGGGGTAGTTGCCAGGAACGGATCACCGAAATATCAACACCAGGGTGGCCCAACCCGAATGAGGGCACGGCGATCTTTTTTGTCGATGGCCCCCTGACCGGGAGTCTTATTCCTCTATATTGGTTTGCCGCCTACGTTTATACGACGACAACGCTTCCTCTCACCCCCCATCCGACGCCCACCATCGGCGGGTCCTTCGTCAATAGGCCTCAGGAGGGGGTCATGGATGAGGTTGTGGACTTTGGTATTCTCGGGTTTGGCGTCGATGGGAAACTCCCGGCGCCCCTGCCGCCGTCGGCGGATCAGGAAAACGGGTCACCTGAGTAAGATTCTTGAGAGAACTCGTTGTTAATATAGGGATTTCATATTGACATCGGGCCGAAAACCATTTAGGCTTAATTACGTGCGAGCTAAGGAGTGGGGCCGCGTCGGGGAGACCCGAGGCCCAAGGTCCAACCGACGCACCTTGCTGGGGGTTTGTCCACCAGCATCTTTAGAGACGGGGAAGCATCTCTCGGAGAGGCAACCTCACAGCAGCGAAAACAACCTCGGAGGTTCAACGGATGAAAAGTATACTCTTTTTGAGTCTCGTACTGGTTCTTGCTGGCTCAATGGCTCAGGCCGATGTGCCGGATCCTCAGTATTGCGAAGTCGCTCCCTGGGATGCTTGGGGGCAGGCGTTCGTGACACCTGGCCAGCAGAGCAATGCTGATGAGATTACGATCACAGTGCACAACAATGCTGACCTGCCCATCGATGGAGCCGACGTGGAGCTCGATTTCTCCGGTTGCGCTAATCGGTGTGAGGGTACGGTTGGTTTGACCGGGCAGACCGGTGGGACCGGTACTCTGGTTCTCAATCCGGCGATGGGTGGATGCGAAGATTGCACCGTCATCGTTCGCGCGAATGGCGTCACCATTGCAACCTATACCCGTATGGTCTCGACTGACTGGAACGGCGCGGCTTGCGGTGGTGCTGCCGGACCCGTGGCTTTGGCATTCTTCGCGGCCGCTTTTAACACGGGCAGCGGAACCTGCGCAAGCTATCTCGTTTATGATGGGAATCCTGGTCCCGGAGATCTTGGCAAGTTCGCGAACTCCTTCAACTCGGGTGATGCCAACTAGGCCACTCATTCCAAGTTGATATTGATTCGATGTCATCATCGGTTCGGCTCCTCCTGACGGGAGCCGGACCATGACACCGGAAGTTGGAACAGTTTCTGTAGGAGGTCCCTGTACGGGACGACAAAGAGTCGTACATCACCTGATCCTGGTAGGACTGACGAGACAAACGGGTGGATGTGTGGAAGTGAAGGAAGCGCTCCGAAAGGGGTATGGGAAGGCTTCCGAAACACAACGATTAGGTGAGACACGATGAAGTCCTTTAAGGAGGTTCAACACATGAGAAGACTACTACTGGCCATGGCGATTTTAGCTATCACGGCTGGAGTTGCCTTTGCCGGGCCCAACGCCGGTGTCATCCTTTCGATACAGGGTAATGCGCTTGGCGTGGAGACGGAAGGCGATGTCTGTGGTGCTATCGCTCTCCCCGCGACCTGCGAGGAGTTGGTTACCGGTGCGACCCCGGATCTTGGCGGGATCAGCTGGTATCTGGCGGTTGTCGTTTCGCCGGCTGCGAACACACCCAACTTCAACACCGTCGTATTTGGTCTGGGTACTTATGATGGGAGTGACGGCTATGTCAGCTACACTGGTCCCTGCGTCACCGGCTCTCTCGAAATCTCCACGGCCGGTTGGCCTGGCCCTGGCGAGGGAACAGCGGTGAGCTGGGCTCCTGGCTGCTTGTATGGTTATATGGAGCCGGTTTACTACTTCGGTACCTATAACTATGGCGGAATGATTCCATTGGGTAACCACCCAGTCCAGCCTACCTCGGTTGTGGATTGTTCCGCTGATCCTCAAGCAGATCTGTTCGAGGGGTTAGGTGTGATGGAAGGTGCTAACCCGATCTGTCCTGGTAGCGGACCCGAACCGGGCGCCTGCTGCTTTGGCCCGTCCTGCGTGATGCTGCTCGAAGTCGATTGTATCGCTCAGGGTGGTGACTGG
>JAHJDP010000105.1 GCA_018831195.1 Candidatus Eisenbacteria bacterium
ATGAAACAGAATGAACTCTCCAGCACGATCGAGATCCGTGATGAGGTCGGTCAGGTCGTGGGCACGAAGGAAGTTGTTATGTACTCAAGCCTACTTTTAAAGGCACATGCCGAGGGGCTGACCCAAATCGAGACGAAACTTCTGCAGGTTCCTTCGGACGAGAACGGTCGAACCGCGATTGTCCAAGCGCTCGTCGAGACATCCAAAGGCAAGTTCCAGGCACTTGGAGATGCGTCACCTGACAACGTAGAGGCGATCATCATCCCCCACCTGATCCGTGCGGCCGAGACCCGAGCGAAGTCCCGTGCCCTCCGAGATGCCGTCAATATCGGTATCGTCTCCCACGAGGAGTTGGACGGCGACGGTTTCGCCCCTAACGGGCCGGACCCCGGATCGGGTGCCCAACCTGATTCGCCCCAGGAGGTTCCGCAGAACATTTCTGCAACTGGTAGTGATTCGGACTCGTCCATCACTGAGCCGCAGCAACGCTACCTCTTCCGGCTCCTCAAAGAGCAGGGGCTCAAAGGGAAGGCAGCCGAGGATCATCTCATGCAGGCGCTTGGGGTGCCCCTCCTGTCACAGGCGACCAAGCGAGCTGCTGGAGAGCTCATCAATCAACTTCTCAAAGAAGCCAACAGCGCTTCGGCGGAGGCAAGATGAGTGGCTTCCCTGTAAAAGTGCTCGAAAAAGGTGCCGTGTATCTCAATCGCTCCAGGAACCGGTGGAGGATTGAGCAACCTCAGGATGTCGCCAAAGCCTTCCGCGAAGCCATTGGAAAAGAGTCCCGGGAGGTCTTCATCGTCTTCCTTCTCTCCGCCCGTCACACCGTTCGTTATGTCTATGTCGTCTCTATCGGCACCCTGGACTCAAGCTTAGTCCATCCCCGTGAAGTGTTCGCTGAAGCTGTGAAAAGACGCGCTGCCGCCTTCATTGTCGCTCACAATCACCCGTCTGGAGATCCCAGTCCCTCTCCTGATGACGTACGAACGACAGAACGTCTGAAGAGGGCAGGTGAGCTACTGGGGATTCAACTCCTTGACCATGTGATTCTCGGAGATGCCGACTTTGTAAGCATGAAGGAACAGGGGGTGCTCTGATGACTGATATAAAACGAAAACCCTCTAACCTTATACAAAAACCTCAGGAGATTCCCCCGGATCACCCGCAATCTCGATTCTTCTTCACAAAGAATCTTGTTGCGACAGCCACCGCTTTGCAAACCTTCGGTCCTCTGCTCATCTTCAAACTCTACTACTCTCTCCAAGAACGGGCGTGCGAACAGGGTGGGCTCGACTATCTGCAAGTGTTCGAGGACACTTCGAATTCCGAGGGGCCCAATCTCTGGTTCATCGAGGACGCTCAAGCCGTCACCGCACTTTTACCCGAGGATTACTGATGAGGAGGGCTAGGTATGCTGCACACAGGCCGGACATTTCATGTTGGGGATGTCGCCTCTGTCGAGGAGCTTGCTGAGAAGGTCACGAGCACAACCTGGGTGCTCTGTACCGGATTCAGGCTCCGCGTGGAGAATCAGGTGCTTCTGTTTCTTAACGACAGCACTTCGGGAGATGGGATCCAGGAGTACGCCGTCTTCGCTGAAGATGGCCTCCAGCTTGAATCCATCACATTTGGGTGGTGTGACCAGGCACAGGCCGAAAGGCATATCCGTGCGATCCTGGCCGGCCAGGTCGTCGACATGGGCTGCCACCAGCTCCGCATTGACACCAGCATCCACCATCTCTGTCACCTCTGCCGGTGACATCCGCCGCTCACTTTCCGTGGGCGGTTTTTCCTTACCCAATTCGCCTCTCGCCCGCGATCTAGGGCCGACCGGGAGCACTTCCACTGTCAGCACCTCACAACCCGCCACACCGCTCTGGACATCGACCTCATTTCGGCGGGCTCGCTGAATGCCTCCATCGTACATCCGTGCGAAGTTTATCGCCGGGCGATCGAGCGTGGTGCGGCAGCGATCATAGCCGCCCATAACCGTCCGTCCGAAGACGATCTGGAGATCACGCGTCGGCTGCGGCAAGCCGGCGAAATCCTCCGGATCGAGCTTCTAGGCCAAGTTATTGTGGCCGGATCGGACTTCATGAGCCACCGGGAAAGCGGTTGCCTTTGGGCGACGCCCTTCGAAACCCACCGGACCTCGGGCAGATGATCCAGGAGATCCCGCTCGACCACCACGACTCTCGCTTCTTCACAAAGCAACTGGTAGCCACCAGTAGCGTGCTCGGCACCTTCGGACCAATTGAGATCCTCACACAGTATCTCTTTTTGCAGGAGCAGGCGCGACGTTGCAACGACATCGACAACCTGCAGGTCTTCGAGGACCATGCAAATTCAGACAGACCGAACTTCTGGATCATCGAGGATAATCAAGTTGTCACCGCACTTTTTCCCGAGGGCTATTGACCCGAACCGCTCGCTCCTACCATGGGCGGCTGTTTTTGTTCTAAATCTGGATCTCGACACCGATGGATCGCGAACAAAAGAGTGGCGCATCACATTTTTTAGCTTCATGTTAGAGGTCTTGTGGTACATCTTGTTATCTCTCGGCGGGCGTTTTCCTCACAAAAAACCCAGTTGACTAGAGGAAATAAAATCTTATATAGTCCAGTTATTTCCTACTCTATGGAGGGGCTTTTCCTAGGAAATGTCTAGTGGCGGGGGTGCAGTAAGTGAGACTTTTTACCGATAATATTGATTGGACTCGCTTCGTCGTCCTCCTTCGCGAGCGTTTTTTTGAGTACACCCAAAAAGAGCTCTCTGACGAGGTTGGTGTGGATCCGAACACAGTGGCGAAGTGGGAACAGGGCAAAAGCACGCCAAGAAGGCCGAACAAGCGGAAGTTGAAGGAGCTGGCCCGCAAGAAGGGCTTTACTGAAGCTCAGTGGCCGGAGAAGGGGAAGTGAGGGCAATGGGTAGACCAAGCTAACCCATTATGATAAAATGAGTTAGTGGTTAGTGTCCCCTCTCATTAGGAGGTTAAAATGAACGAACACTCCAATCCAAACGGCCCGGGAAAGCCCCTCATTAATGGCAAGTACGATGATGTCGAGCTTGCCATTATGGAAGGCTTTGCCGATACGCTCATAGGTGAGCCCAACATCAACTTTCTCCTCAGCCATCTACGCGTTGTGGGGGAACAATCTCCACGCCGGGGCCAGCCCTATCAAAGTGAAAACGAGCTTCTGGCCGATCGCGGTCTCGGCGACCTCATGGACCTTTTCTACAAGGGGAGTTTGGGAAAGAATCTCCGTCTCTTGAAGAGAGAACTCCACCCCAATCGTGTTGGTTACTGGTAGGCCGCTCAGCTCATTGCCTGCCGTTATCTTTGGCACCCCGTATTTTCACGGGGTGCTCTTTATGCTTTAGGATAAGAAAATGACTCAGGACGAACTGAATTTCCATTCGGTCAAGTTTACATCGCGGTACACGAGGATCCCACAACCACGATTTGGTGAGAACGACGAGAACATCCTACTAAACCAGGAGTTCCCGCTGGAGTTTGTGCTCCCGAGTATTGATGCCAATCGCGAGAAAGAAAGGCATCTGGTTATCCTCGTCAATGGTTTTGCAGAACCCAGTGTAGCTCTCTACCGCCACGCACAGCTTGGCCTGGCGCGCCTTTTGGCGGATCAGGGTATCGCCAGTGTTCTCGTACCAATTCCACTCCACCTTTTCCGCATTCCCGAGACGAGTGTGTACGACCGAATCGCAAAAATTGCTCAGAAGAGGCTGGATCCAAACCTGACAAGGGAATCTGCCGTCCCCTACCACGTAATCAAACAGAGTCCCGAACGGTTCTATCTTGGTTACCGCCAACTCCTCTCCGATCTCAGTCATCTTGCTCGTGGCATCCGCTTATCAGACAGCTCGCCACGCGATTACTCTGTTCACAATCCGGTCTTTCGCGAGTGGTTCGACGAGAGTACGCGCATACACCTGCTCGGATATTCGCTCGGCGGATTAGGGTGCCTCTCGGCCTTCCTCCGCAATCGAACGTTGGAGAAGGAATACGGTCATGACCGGTTATTCGAGACATGCACGTTGCTCTGTTCCGGTCCAACATTTATGGATCTCGTACCTCAGAAGCTACGCTTTAAGAGTGAGGATTGGGACGAACTTCGATCGTATTACTACTCGCGCGTTTTCGAAGTTAAGCGACAAGAAGCTGAAAAGAAGCTTGAGAGTGGGCAGGGGCATCTTGCCGAAGCGAAGCAGGCCGGGGAGAAGTCAGGGCTACTGGCCAAAGTGAACAGCATTAAGCAAATAAACACAGTGAATTCCCTCGCGTACATCTTCTTTGAGAGAATCGTTCTCGGCGTCCCGTGGGACAGTCGCGATCTCCACGAAGCGTCGAATCATATTCTCGCCGTCCTAGGAACGTCTGATCTCGTCGTGCCGCCAGAAACTTTATTCGGCCTTCGCCCGCGCGATCGTCATTTTGCCGTCCTTCATGTCCCTGCGCTTGAGCACGTGTTTATCGAAACTCAAACCTGGAAGCAGTGGGGACCGTTTGTGGTCTCTTCCATTGTTCACTTCATTCAGAATCATCCCAAGGCTGTCTCGCCACTACAAAGCTAACGAATCAGCCTGCTTAAGCGATGCGAAGTAACACGCGTCTCTTTGTCGAGATTGTGCAACACATCGAGGGCTGCCAATTGGGGCTCCTTTATGCCGGAACCGTACCTCACGATTCCCCTTCGACGTGCATCTCCATCGGTTGAAGACCGGTCCTAATCGACAAGTAAAGGAACTTTTTTCTCCACTGGCCCCCAATCCCCATCTCAACACGGATCTATTCGAGCCGAATAGACCGATCCGTGATGGCTTTTCTTAAGGGGAGGATTGCCCTGCCATCCCCCCTTCACTTTTCCGGACCGGTCGTCTCCCCGAACAGGTTCTCATGCCTAGTCGTTCTTCTTGTTCCGCCGCGATCCTTCGATCGCCGTCGGAAGCTCGGATGCCACATCTTCAGCAAGCGCCTTGGATGATCCACTAACAGAGTCTCCCCTGATTAGAGTTCCGGCTAGTGTCCGTTATCACCCAAAACCAGCCACGAGTTCTCACCTGAAAACCGGCCAATATGAGGGAGGATAGATTCACCGGATAATTTTTTTCATGGAAAGACCATAGGAGGAGGAATCCAGTGAATCAGCTCAATGTGGCTAATCAGAATGCAATCATAGGCTTACCAGCAGGGGGCTGCTCGTAACCGCGGACTCTTGTTTCTGGTTAGGCGAGGATCCAAAAGACGTATAATTCAACGTGGTACTTGGTTTTAACGTCTAATGACCGATTTTATTATGCATTGTCAAACGATAGGGCTCGAAGAGCGGCAAAATCCTATGTCGGTGGTCAAGGATAGGTCTAGAACTAGGAACTTGCCAAGAGGAAAGCCATCAGGGATCCTTGGGCTCAACGCAGATGCAATCGTTACTCAAGACGGTTGGATCTTACACCTCGCCCGGGATTTGAAGAGGAACAATCCACAACGCGGCAGTACGGTTCTCGGGAATCTGTCCCAACTAGCACTATACATTCGAAATCTTGATGGCAGTGCTTTGTAGCGAGGTATCTTGAAAGGTTACTATACCTTTTAGGGAAAGGGTGCAGAACCCAACGATGCCGGCTCCAGACGCGACACTTGGAACAGCTATCCAGAAGGCTGGATCGGCCGCATAGTATCGCGATTGATCGGACAGCGAACTCGGGTGCGACAATAATCTTACCGGTCATGAAGGCAATATGGCGATGAACAACGGCAGATAAAAGGCTAAGAGACAATCAAAAAGAGGGAGGAAAAGAAATGGACGCTTCAGAGATACTAGAGAGGCTAAAGGAGCTTGTCGACGGCTGGGTAGGATTAGGAATTCATCCGACAACCCATAAATACAAGCGTCAACTCGTTCCCCTCTTCAGAGAGGCTTGGGAACAGGGTTTCACCGGTTCCAACAGCTCACCACGCCTTACGGAGGATGCTATGGCTGACACTATTGCGGAACGGTGGCCTGAGTGGCTTGAGCAAAGCGAGAATAGAGCCACGTTCTCTGAAATGGCCGGCATCTGGGACGAATGGACCTTCATCAAGGAAGAGTACTGATATCCCCTGTTGGCCAAGCAAGGGAGTCCCAATTGGATTTCTCCAGACTAGTCGCAGTTTTAGGATTCCTTGTCACCCCAGTTGCTGCAATTTTGTTTGACACAGGAATCCTTTTCATTGCACCTCTAGATGTTGTTCATGAGCTTGGATTGAACGAACTCCGTCAGCAACGGCTCTGTTGGAAAGGACACTGTTTGTGATGGCACGGACCCTTGGGACCCTATTCCGCCCACGACCGAGCGTCGAGTCCGACCTAGACCCAATATAAGCGCGATTTAGGAGGTTTTGTAAGAGAAAGAGCTCGAAATGCCCGTCCAGAGGCGATAAATTGGTTGTACAAGAAACAAACAAACCGCCAAGGAGGGCATTTCGAGTGACTTCATTAAACCAGAA
>JAHJDP010000106.1 GCA_018831195.1 Candidatus Eisenbacteria bacterium
ATGACGTCACCCTTCTGCCCGCACACTTCGTCAGGCCTTATAGAAAGGGAAATAAAACCGACAAAGCTGACGCCAAAGCCATCCTCGAAGCCGCCAGGAACGAAGAGATCCTGCCGGTCCCCATAAAATCCGTCGATCAACAATCGATCACCACCCTCCACCGGCTTCGGTCGCGATGGATGGCCAATCGCACCTCGAGAATAAACACCGTCAGGGGTCTCCTCAGAGAGCTCGGAATGTTCATCCCCATGGGTTCTAATAGAGTCGTTCCCCTGATCCGGCAATGGATCCACGAGCCGGATTCAAAAATCCCCTTTGCCCTTCGTTCTATCCTTGAGGAAACGTGCGCTGAGATCGTTCAGATGGAGGACCGCATCCGGCTGGCGGAGATTCAGCTCAACGCCCTCTGCAAAGATGACCGGGTCGTGGAAAGATTGCGGACGATTCCCGGTTTCGGGCTCTTGACCGCTTCCGCCCTCATCGCTTTCATGAGTGATGCGCATCGATTCCCATCTCGTCGGCACTTCGCCTCCGCGCTTGGCCTCACACCCAAGGAATATTCCAGCGGATCCAGGCGCCGGCTGGGGGCCATCAGCAAGCGCGGCAATACCTATCTCAGAATGCTTCTCATTCACGGCGCCAGAACGGTCCTCTGGAATTCAAAACGGATTGATCACCCGGACAGGTTGCGGCAATGGGCTCTGGATCTGCAAGCGACCCGTGGTCACAACATCGCCGCGGTCCCTTTGGCCAATAAACTCGCTCGGATCGCTTGGGTGGTTTGGACGAGGGATGTCTCGTTCAAGGAGGTTTCTATCGATAAATTGATTTCAAATCCTATCCGTCAGACTGCTTGGCGGGATATTACCGGATGGCGACCGGTCTGACCGGCGCGGGGTAAAGCCGATAACGACCTTGGCCCATGAGGCCGATCTAAAAGTTTGGCTCCCCGCGCGCGAATTTCATCATGGCCCGGAGTCCATGGGCTCCATCTCAGAGGCCGAAGATAAGGATACAGTCAGTCCCCGCCTTCCAGAGGAGAACTTTATTTTTCAATTGACGGAGGAGTCCAGATAAGTTCGTTAGACGTTTCATTGCCTTCTCTTTTGTCGCTCAATGACATCTAACGTCGCATCTATCAACAGCCGATGTACACGTGACAGATTTCTATTGCTACGTATTATCTCCCGCGGGCACTTTTCATCAAAATTAATATTTCTAAGATCAAACCTTTTCCTGGGAGGGAGACTCATATCTAGCGCGACGCCAAAGCACTCATTATAATTTCGAATTGCACAAACCAAGTCATCGAATGCAACACGCTCAACTTGGTCGCGGCCCTTATCCGGTAAAATACAGAATGGATCCTTAGTTTTCTCGAGGGATCTACCAAAACGGATTGGCACCGAATCGCCTGAACAAGCAATTATACCGTCGCCAGTGTGGATTATGTCCCAGCCCCAGTCCTTGGGCCTCAATCTGCATGAATATTTCTCAAGAAATAGTATTACTTTACTACCCGCTATAAAGTCTTTTTCCGCTGGACATGCATACCAATCTAGCGTAGGGGGCTTGGCAACATTCAGGGTGTCCTCGGAGATTTCTCCCACAAGATCCTCGGCAATCACTCTAAAGTGGTGCATTTCTACATCCAAGATGCGGCCAACCATAATATGTTCCGCCTGCCAAACAAGTTCTTGAAAGGAAGGCCGAATAAAAAAGTCGGCATGTGCTGACATAGATAGTATCAATAGGAATACGCACAAGCATATCATTTTGGTCAATTTATTCATAATACGTCTAACGAATCTGTAGGAAAATCTATTTAACAAATCATTCCACTTCACCCAGTAACCGATTTTCTCTCCTGGATGAGTATGTTCAGATTTTAACGTTGTATGGTCAATGTTGGTTTATTCCCTTTGCCGAACCGACTCGCTTCTACCTGTTTTTAGCCTTTTCCAAAATACTCCTGCTCTATTTCAACTCAATTGCCATGATCAAGCAAACCCTTCTCCATATCGATGGATCTTTTTCAGATTATGCACTATGCAGAACAGATTCCATTGAGTATTAACCTTCTTCTTGCCCCGCAGGGTAAATCGGCTCAGCCCGAGAGCCGATCGAATATGAGCAAAGGGTGGCTCCCCGACAGCCAGACGCATACCGTAAATTGCCCGGCCTGCCGCTGTATCAATCTTCCGTCTCATCTTATCAGAGAATGTCTGTTCACCTTCTGCCGACCTCCCGGTGAAATAGGCCACCTGCCGGATTTCTGTCCTTTCCGGATGACGTAGACATTGACTGCGGAGCTTGCAAGACAGACAGGCTGACTTAGGGCCTTTGAACTTGATGGCTCTGAAACCGCTTATCGTAATATTAGAGCCGCTGCGATAGAGCCGTTTCCCGGCTGGACAGATACAATGACTGAAATCCTCCGGAAAGGTAACCCTGAATCACACCTTTTGATGTTTTCATCTTGGCGGACTCGTTGTCGGTAATGTTGCTTTTTATCGGCTGGCCGCTCTTGCTGATCTTGTCGTCATTATCACCCATCCATTTCTTTAACTTTGCTGTCTGCTTTCGAAGCTTCTCAATGTATTGTCTTTCTTTCCCCTCCAGGTCCTGGTCCCCCTGAGATCTGTCCTGCTCCCGATGCTTCTCAAGCATCCGGCTGACGGCCTTTTCCATCTTGGCCACTTTCTTCTTGAAGTCAGCCTTGGTCCCGCTCCACTCTTTAGACGCATTACTCGGTAGTTTGCAGCCGTCTACGGCAAACATCTCCTTGCCGATCAGCTTCTGGTGGTCACAGACCATCAGCACCTGGAGAAACAGGTGGATGATTTCCTTGTCCATCGTGGAAATAAAATCGGCAATGGTGGTGAAATGAGGCCGGGTATCCGCGGAAAGGGCCATGAAAATGATGTTCTCTCCGCAGCACTGTGCGATCTTACGGCTGGATATAATTCCCTTGGAGTAGGTGTAAAGAACGATCTTCAAAAGAATCTTCGGGTCATATACAGGAGCACCGTTCTCATCGTTTTTAAACCGGCCATCAAAAATGGATAGATCAAGTTCGTTGTCTATCAGGTAGCTCAGGGTGTATTCGAAGGTGCCGGGAAGGATCTGTTTGTCGAAATAAACGGGGAGGAATTTCCCCTGGTCGTATGAGTATGGTTTATATCGGGCCATACAGATTCCTCTTCCTCGCTGCTTTGGTTAACCGGTGTTTTGCCTGTCTATCGCATCAAATATAATTGGTTTTCCCCATATTATCTAGGTTTCGGCGCCTTGATTGGACTTTTCCTACAGATTCAACGTTCTCATAACCCGCGAGGGTGCTTGGCGCGACCCCCGCCAACTCCCATGTGTGCATCCATTCTCCCATAAATGCGGGAGGAATCATAGAAAGATCACGGGTGGAAACATGAGTCCTTCGCACGAGACCCGCACGCCGTTGATTTGGCGGTCTCCTTTAAAGAAAATGTCATGGGATTAACTAACGACTTCCATTTCCTAGAAAGGAGAACCGCCATGGAAAGATACATCGGATCAGACGTTCATGCAACCAGCTGCACCTTTGTCGTCCTCAACGCCAGGGGAAAGCAGATCAGGAAAGACGTTGTGGAAACAAATGGGAAGGCTCTCATCGAGTATCTGAAAATCATCCCCGGAAACCTCCATCTCTGCATCGAGGAGGGGCTCAGGAGCCATGGCTGGTGGAAATCCTATCCCCCTATGTCGCTGAAATTCTTGTCTATGGGCCTGTTTGGACACCCGGTTGTAAGACCGACGCCATCGACGCGCACAGCTTGGCCGAGAAGATCCGGACTGGCACGGTGGGCCGGCCCGTTTACAAAGATCCGAAACTCTTTACCGCCCTGCGCGAATACGCTCGTATCTACACCATGGTCACCCGCGATGTCGCCCGGACCAAGAATCGCCTGAAATCTCTGATCCAAGGCCGGGGCATCCCGTGCTCCGGAGAAGCTGTCTATTCCCGTCGCGGGAGAGAAGCGCTGACCCGGCAGCTTCCCCAAGCGACAGCTATCGCCGCGGAAATCCTGGGTCAGGAGATCGATCGACTCCTGGAAATTAAGAAGGAAGCTGAGAAGACCATGCTCCGTGAGTCCCACCGCCATAAGATCTCGAAGATTCTCGAAACGGCTCCCGGCTTGGGCGCGATCCGGGTCGCTCAGATGATTCCCGTTGTGATCACACCGCATCGGTTCCGGACAACGCGCATGTTCTGGTCCTACTGCGGTTTTGGTGTCGTCGTTCGTTCGTCATCGGATTGGATCCGGAGAGACGATCAATGGGTTCGCGGAAAACTGGATCATACCCGTGGATTGAACCGTGAATTCAACCACATGCTGAACGGTACGAAACCAACTTTGGCGAAGGTGACGATTGCCAGAAAGATTGCAGCGCTCGTCTTGGCGATGTGGAAGAGAGAGGAGAGATGCCAACCGGAGATGTATCGACTGTCTCTCTACTTCTGGCGCGGAGCAAGCAACCCGATTCGAATCTATTCTATTCAGGTCAAGATATATGGAAAATTACGCAACATGCGCAATCCTCGACTTGCTGAAGATCTGGGGCTTCGGCCCTAGTCCACTACAGACGACCGTCAAGAAATTCTCTCGGTCGCAGAACCTCAATCCCTCGATATCCGGTGACGCGGAGTAAATGCTTGTCACCACTAATTATTAGTTTGCATCGAGCCGCCAGCGCACAGGCTAGGAATTTATCGTCGGATGGATCATCACAGACAGGTTCTTTCAATTCGGGTGGATCATAAAACTTTGACTTCACTAGCAACAACGATAAAAAGGGTGCAATATCAACGCCGGAAAACTCTTCTGACAGTATCTCCCCCACCCGCTGATACTCTTGGAAGATCTCCTTCGACATAACAATCTCAACTTTTCCGTCTCGCCAGGCCTCTAGAATTTTGAAGGGTGGGCCGGTGAAGAACACCCCCGAAACCAGAACATTGGTGTCGAGCACAATTCTCACTTTTTGCTCCGCGCCCGTCGTACGGCGACTGTCACATGTGTGCGATTAAGGCCGGCTCGCCTTGCCTGGCGACGGGCTTCGGAAACTAAGTCGTCGAACTCATCCATGGACGGCGCTTCTATCGCCTTGAGGATAACAACGTCCCCTTTGCCCACGACAACGAAACGCGCACCGGGTTTGAGTCCAAGTTTCTTGCGGATGTCTTCGGGTATAACAACCTGACCTTTTGTGGTCATTTTTGTGGTGGCCGGTTCCTGCATATGACACCTCCATTGTGTTGTGATCTTACTAGTAAGATAGTAGAGGAATTTCTCAGAAGTGTCAACGAATATTCGTTTTTCTCTACGTGCCTCTAACGAGTCTGCAGGAAAAGCTGACCGAGGCGTCACGGATTGCCGCATTTGCTTCCCGGAGCCTGCATCCCATGAACAAATATGGGATGCTATGGAAGCTTCCCGACTTTTTCCTACAGACTCAACGTTCTTTTAACCTGCGAGGCGTGCTTGGCGCGGCCCCCGCCTCTCTCAACATCGCGCCACTATGATCTCACTTTGCGAAGGGCCGTGACAAGGGCCCTCGACAGGTTCAAAATGTCGTTAGGCGTCTCTCGTAATCAGTTCGGACGCGAAACCAATTGATTGACCTTTGGGATCCAGCCGGATATAATGGGTGTGCAAAATCAGGCGAGCGAATGTGCCCTGGAGTGTTTCTCATGAATGAATTTAAACGCCGTCTTTGGCTTATTCCGGTCTTAGCAGTCTGTCTCTTGCCCCAGGCAGTCACACTTGGCGATATGTCCGCGGCCGAACTTGGATACTGCGAAGAGACGACTGTCCTTCCTGATGACGAAGAAGTATGTCCGGGCACCACACTGCTCCAAAATGATGACGGGTCTTTTGAAAATGGGTATGCGTGGCGCCAAGAGCAGGTACAACCACCCGACTATGGCGCCTGGGCTGAATGCTATGAGGCCGAGTATGTTTGCGGGGTACAGCTTGTTTTTACGCAGATCGGCGGACATTCCGATCAGACAATGGATGTATATATTTGGGATTATGATGCGGATGGAAATATACCGCCCGGCCCGGATCCCGGCAATGTACTCAGTGTTTTGAGAAATATACTTCCTGAGAATATAGCTTTCTGGCCTTATACGTCTTCACACAATGTGCAGATGTGCTGTGCCACTGACGGACTTCATTTTGTTGGATTCTGGGGAAACTGGCTGGGTCAGGATGCGGGTTGGTATATCGCAGCCGACGAGGACGGCCCTCCATCGGGATGGTCGAGAGCCAGACATCAATTGCCGGGTGGTAATGGCGGTGACTGGCAACCTGTGTTTAGTCCTTATGCACCCTGCACCGCGCTTGGAATTCGCGAATATTCAGGCATCTCGAATTGTCACTCAGCGGGTGTCCCTGATTCGAGAAATCGGGCGGCAACTTGGGGAAGCATTAAATCACTTTACTAACTCAGTTGTTGGTGTCTGTTTATTCTGGTACGCCTAACGTTCTCATAACCCGCGAGGGTCTTTGGCACGGCCCTCGCCTCTCTCAACATCGCGATACTAGTCCCAATATAAGCGCGATTTAGGAGGTTTTGTAAGAGAAAGAGCTCGAAATGCCCGTCCAGAGGCGATAAATTGGTTGTACAAGAAACAAACAAACCG
>JAHJDP010000107.1 GCA_018831195.1 Candidatus Eisenbacteria bacterium
ACGCTGTCAGGGTAGACCAGCTGCATCTCAACCGTACGCTCCAGATTATTCTGCATCAGTAGCGTCGGATCTCCGTCCCACTGATCCCGCAATGTCAAGGCTGTCGTCAGTTTGCTGTCGATCGTCAATAACTCCGTGCTCGTTGCGGCGTCGGAAGCGACCCTTACCCCGGTGCCGTCGCGCAGGATGGCAAACAGGTAATAGCTGCCATCGGCGGGTGTGCCGCCCGGAGAATTTTTAAACGACCATACCGCCGTGCCGGCCGTCGGAGTGGCGCTGCCGGCGGGAACGCATAATTTCGCTGTTGATGTATCAAAAGTTCCCGTTGCGCCAAAGTAAAAATCAACCCATCCGCCATCCGGCGCATTCTGCGTCGTATAGCTGATGGTATAAGAAGAGGCTGGTGGGAAGCTGTTGGGTAATGCGCTCGCACCGGTGAATGTTAATGTCACCGAGGGTACAGGCGCGGCTTCATACTTCACGACCTTGTTCCGGGATCCATCAGCGACATAAATGTCCAATTCGGTCCCGTTATCCACCAAATCAATAGCCTCAGCTTGGGCATAGTATCCGAAACCGTTGCCCATGGTTCCAAAACCCGTGCTGTATTCCGGCGGCGTGGATCCACCATTCAGGGCTTCGGTATCTTCATAAACCAAGATCCGATGATTGGATTGATCTACAACAGCAATAAAGACATCGCCGCTGGCATCATCCTCAACATCGATATCCCAAGGTGAACTGAGCTTTTCAGAAACTTCGACCCCAAAATTCCATTCCGTTACATATTCAATATAGGCTGGAATCTGCAGCGCGGGGTCTTCCGGATGGAAGGCCAGCTTCTGGATTCGATCATTGCCCGTGTCCACAACATACACGTCGAACTGGCCCAAACCGCTGTTCCAGCGGGCGCAAATGGAGCGCGGGTCGCTGAACTGGCCGGGGCCGTCGCCGGAGGTGCCGTAACGGAGAACATCGGGTGTGGTTGTGTAATTGAATCGAAGAGAAGTTGCTGTCGGCGGGATCATACCGTGAATCCCGTCGCCAAAGGTGATCTGACCCGTCTGCCAATCAACCTCGAAAACACGATCGGCCGGACCGGCGGTCAGAACATTATTGTACCGTGTCCACGTCACCGGCGTCCCGTCGGGATCCGCCGTGATCGTGTTCAAAGACCCCTCCTTGATCGGAGCCGTCAGGGTCCATGTCACCCAGTTGATCGGCACCGTACCCGGGGTCACCACGTCATATTCGACATCCGCCACCGCGCCGACAAGACCCGCACCCGCAGGCTGGGCCGTCATTGTCCGCGCATCGCCGGGGAGCTGATCGCCCGCCCAGTTAAAGTTTCCAACCTCGACAACCTTGATCCGGTTTGCGCCCGCATCGGCGATAAAGGCGTAGTGATTCACCACCGACGCCGTCGTCGCCCAGTCATAATTGGCCGCGGCGGGAGCCACAGCGGGGGGATCCGCGGAGATGCCCGGGACGACCAATAGGGGATCGGCGAGGTTTGCCCATGCCGTCGATGTCACCAAAGTCCGGCCTGTCGTCAGGTCCAGAATGAGCGTGTTGCCCGCGCCATCAACCGTCGCACGATAGGTATGACCGGTCACCTGGTTCGGGTCGGTGATTGACGCAGCAGCGTCCGCCCAGAACGTCGCGCCGCCGCCGACGGCCGCCTGGGATGCAATAGTGCTCGCCCCGCTCCACGCCACATAGACATCGGTGGGATTTGTTAAAACATCGTCATACGCTTCCTGATATGACTCAACACCGGCCGCCGTCACCGTATAAACAAAGAATTCCTCGTTTTGATTTGTGCTGTTATCCGCTTCATCAATGACAAAGATGTCGTCGGATGTGGCGGTGTTTTCATTCGCCGCCACCACAATCGAACTCAGCGCCTCGAAACTGGTAGGACCGCCGGTCGCTTCATCAATCTCAACCGTCGCCACCGTAACGCCGGAGGAGTTCCCATAGTCCAAATCACCCAGACCGAATGCCGCCGTGCCACCGCCTTGATAATCCGTCACAAGGTAACGGACCTCGAAGGACGACGTCGCCGTCAGTGAGTTCGTGGGTAGTACAATTTCAGGAGCATTGCTTACATCATCGTAATCAATGGTATAAACCTGGTCGGCCGCCGTGAATCCCGACACATCGGCGACCCAGGTCCAGGTGACACCTCCAATCATGACAACTTCAGATCCCGGAATCACCCAGTTCGTCGCCGGGTCTGCATATTCCGCCAGGATAATCTGGTTCGAATCCCATTCCTGCGCGGCCGGAGTCACACCGAGGGCCTGAAAGGTGAAGCTGGCGGACCTGTCATAGATATAGGTCGCATTGGCCTCAAATCCCTGGATCCGGTCATTACCGCTGTCCAGTGAATAGACCATCTTCCGACCGTCCGCCGCATAGCGCGCGCCAACGCCGGTAGGTCCCTGGAAGGGTATTTCCGATACCGTGGCATCGACCCTCTGTGCGAGATTCACCTCGTTGATGACGTTATAGGTTGGTCCCTCCCATTCCAGAACGGCGATATATGCCGTATAGGTAAGACCCGCCTGGACCGGCTGTATCAGAACCCCCATGACAAGCCCCAGTGTGAGCCCGATGGCTATAAGCTTGAGCTTCGCTTCCATTAGATTCATCTCCCCTCTATTAGATCAAAACAGCCAAGCGAACCCCGGGTCTCCCTTGGGATTGCGCTCCTATAACCATCCGTTGGCGTTCTGCTTCAGGCAGTTGAGGACCCCCGACCCCCTTCCTGGAAGTCGGCTCTTCATTTCATGCAGGATGTTTATTGTTCACCAGCATTGACATCCCTCTCACTATTGAAATAGCGCCAAGACAGACTGTGAGTTGTAATTCGCCTGAGCCAGCATCGAGGTCGCCGTCTGCTGAAGGATCTGCATCTTTGTCAGATTCAGCTGCTCCATAGCCATGTCAGCGTTCATCAGCCGGTCAAAGGCCGCTTCGGTGTTTACCTGTGCAATTGAAATGTTATCCTCTTTCATCGTCATACGGTTGACCATCGACCCGATACGCGCCAAGGCCGTGGTCACCGCATCCAGCCCCGTATCTACCTCATCCAGATAGGTCGTATAATTGGTGCTGTCGATGATCGAGTCTTCCGTCAGCGCCACGAGCTGACCCATGCCCAGACTTGCCGGTGCATAATCTTGTGTCTGCCAAATCGTGGCGTTTCTCTCACCCGTTTGAAAACTGAAGGTCGCGGAACCGCTCAGCAGCGTCACACCGCTGAACTTGGTTTGCTCAGCAATGTCTTGTATTTCTTCCACAAATTGTACAAGCTGCTTGCTGATCGCCTGCCGCTCGGAATCACCCAACGTATCGTTGGCGGCCATCTCGATTTTCTCCGAAAGAGTAACCATGATATCGTTGATCGAAATCAACCCTCCTTCAGCCACCTCTAACAGGTTCTTTGCAGTTCCAATATTGTTATAGATGGCTTCAAAGATATGACTCCTGTTTTCCAATTTTGATGAGAGAATATAACCTGCCGGATCATCATAGGCATTGTTGATCCTTTTGCCGGTTGCCAGCCTCAGCTGGCTCCTTCCAACGTCTCTGTTCACTTCCCTGAGGGCCCGAATCATCATCAGACCCTGTATATTGCTCCGAATCCGAGTTAGATCTGGAGTAGCCATTTCCTGAGTTCCCTCCTCCTTGATGGACATTCACCGAAGTGAATGCGGGGTTCCTTCC
The DNA here is from genome assembly GCA_018831195.1 of Candidatus Eisenbacteria bacterium. NCBI lineage: Bacteria > Candidatus Eiseniibacteriota > Candidatus Eiseniibacteriota bacterium. The sequence continues at coordinate 3,736 of JAHJDP010000107.1, forward strand.
CACAAGGATGAGCAGCGTAACAATTGCCGCCCAACCCGTCCGTTATAAACACTCGGTAGAAAACTTACCGATATTAACAAAATATTTACCGACCACTTCACCGCATAATTCAGGTCTTATGTTTCCGCTTCTTGAACAACTGGGCCACATCTCTTAGGGTCTTGCTTGGTAGACCTTCCGCTCTCTGGTTTTCCTGTTGGATCCGTTCGTAGACCTCTTCGCGGTGAACCGCTACATCAGGCGGCGCCGTAATCCCCAATTTGACTTGGCTGCCACGGACTTCCAGGATCATGATCTTGACCTTGTCCCCTATGCGAATAACCTCGCCTTGTTTTCGCGTCAGGATGAGCATGAATCTTTTCCCCCCAAACTTTCTTCCTGTATGAGCGCCGTTGCCTGACTCAGGAAAGGGGCCCGCAGGGACAAGGATGGATTGTAAAGCACGATCTGTTTGGCGATATTCCGCCGCGGATTAAAAACGATGGGGCCTTTCAGATTGGCCGTCGGAGGACTGTTGTCTCCCGCCGTGACAATGACAAAGATCCGGATCGGGTCATCCGGACCCAATTCCAGAACCTGCCGGTCTTCTAGTGTCAACGAAACCTCATATTCCCCTTCAAAGAAGAGGCTCGGATCTATCAAAATAAACCCGAGACCGTCCTCGATATCGGAAATAAGCCAATAGAAAGGCTGTGTATCCTCAATTTGTGTCAAAAGATATTTATTTCGCTCTTCGAATCCGAGAAGACCGTCAGGAAATTTGTATTCCTGAGCGCCGGCCAGTTCCAAACTCTCTTGCTGAAATTCCGCTAGGCTCATACAAATCACCTTAGAAAATCCAGTAGGCTCAAATCAAAGATGCGCGCACTTGCTGCTAATGTTGCTTCTAGAACGGCGGTTTGTTCCTGTATCTTCATTGCCGCTTCCGTCATGTCGAGGTCTTCATGGCGTGATCGGATGGCTTCTGATTCAACACGTTTTGTATCTAACACATCTTCCATGTCGAACAGCCGATTCACTTGAACTCCGACAACAGCTTGCTGTGTCTGATGCTGTGACAAATGATCCTGAAACACGTCAATGAAGTTCCGAATACCGTCCCCATCGTCTGCCTTCAAACGGTCCCGAAGAGAAAGGATATCCTGGAAAGTCTCTCCATCTTTCCCAAACACATCGGCAGCCGTCACACCCAACGTTAGTTCTTGGCCGGTGCCGAAATAGAATGATCGCGCCTCGGAATCCGCAGAGGTCATTGCCACCGATTCGATCTCACCCTGCTCTCCCCGCCCCAAATCGACAGGAGCCGATTTTGAGGCTTTACCGCCAAAGAGCCTGACCCCGTTCCACTCCGTGTTTGCCAGATCGAAGAGCTCCTCCATATAGGCCTCCAACTCCACCGCCAAGGCATTACGAGAATCAGCTCCCATCCCATCTTGGGCGCCGCGATAAATAATCGTCGAAATCTTGTCAAAAACATCGTTCATCAGATCCAGATGGGCTTCCTGTGTTTCAAGAAAGGAACGAACGGTGAGCAACTTATCCATTCCCGATTCCGCGACCCGAACATCATGTCTCGCCCGCAAAATCGGCGTGACGGCTGCGGGATCATCAGATGGGTTTAGGACCCGCCGACTGGTCGCCATGCGGGCCTGTAAATCCGCCAAGCTGGCGGCATTATTCTGAATGGCCGACAATGGAATCTGATAGCTTGAATGTGTCGAAATCCTCACAATGAGTCTCCTTTAGATCGACAACAGGTCACTTAGCATGTCATCCGCTGTTGAAAAAACCCGGGCCGCCGCTTGAAATGCTCTTTCCGTCATAACCAGATGCATCATTTCTTCGTCGAGATTGACACCGGTGATGGCCTCCCGTTGGGCTTCCAGAGACTCTACGAAGCGGGCCGAGGCCTCCGTTTCCTCTTCTCCGCGCCGGCTCAATGTCCCCACGCGCCCCACCCAGGTCGTCCAATAGTCGCTGGGCGTTGACCCGGAAAGGCCGGGCAATGGAGAATCCTGCAAAGAGGCGATGGCGACACTTATGTCATTTTCCCCTGGATCTCTGGTCGTACCGGCATTGACACGGGTCGGGTCCAAAAGAATGTCATCAGAAACTTGGATATTCCCGGCAGTGGTGCCACTGAAGAAAGCGATTCCATCTGGTCCCATTGAATGAAGTCGATTTACTTCTTGGACTAGAGCAAGGGCAAGATTGTCAAGCTTCCCGCTGATGTCCGGGATAACCTCATCATGCAATTGTAGAATTCCACCGAACTCACCACCGGAAATATGAATTTGGCGCCCGTTTGCGAAGACTTGACTCGCGATACCATTGGCGCTGGTTTCACGCCGTGTTTCCAATGCAACCGCCCCGGTATCTCCAACCAATTGGACACCATCCATACTGATGAGAAGAACACCGTCCTCCCTTTCTTGCGCCACCGCGCCCGTGATGGATGCAACCTCTTCCATCAACCGATCCCGTTGATCTCTGAGATCCGGCGCTTGATCCCCTCTGACTTGCGAATTCCTTACCGTCGCATTGAGTTCCGCAATTTGGGAAAGCTTTTGATTCAGTGAATTGACACCCTGTTCAAGGCGAAAATCTAAGTCTTCTTGGAGCGTTTTCATCCCTTTGGAAAGATTCTGGAAGCGGTCACTGAGCCTTTCCCCTTCCTGCACCAATACATAACGCAAGCCGTCACTCTCGGGTTGATTCGCCAATTCAGTCCAATCATCAAAAAAGGCATCCATGACGGCGCCCAACCCGTTATCAGACGGTTCGCCGACCAGGGCTTCCAGACGCTGCAGATCTTGCTGCCAGACCGACCATTGGTTGTTTAGCGATTTTTGCCGGCTGATCTCCCGATCAAGGTAGGCGTTTCTCCTGCGGCTGATCTGGGCGACTTCAACACCGGTCCCGAATGTTAATGTCCCTTCACGGATAGCAGGAGTTGGAGACAACTCGGCCACCCGGCGGGAATACCCGGGAGTACTCACATTGGCAATATTGTGACCGATGACGGCCAGGGTCTCCTGGTGTGCCATCAGTGACCTTTGGGCGATGCTAAGACTACGGATTAAACCCGACATGGCTCACATCCCCTATAGTTAGGCACGCCGATCCAGTATGGACGGTGGCGTTTTGGCATCCGGCCGGTGACCTGAAGGACCGTACTCGGGCGGATTTAATACAGCGTCGATGAGAGTGCGTCCCAGTCCTTCGACACAGACCAAGGATTTTTCAGCAAGAAGGGCGTTAACTCTCTGAATCTTTCCCAATTGTTGAGCCATTGTGCGGCATGTCTCGCCCAGATTTTGAAGCTCTTCCCGGGCTTGATGGTCGAGATGCGGCAATAGATCAGAGAGGGAACTATTAGCGGATGGGATTTTAAAATGCGCCGTGAGTTCAACAACGACATCTCGGCGTTTCTGTTCCCACACCTTCAATTCGTCGAGACAGCCGACCTGTTGATCCAGGGCTTTGATAAGCCCTTCTGATTTTCCGGCCACGAGAGCATCTTGAACATTCCCCGCGTAGATAAGGAATGTTTTCAATTGCCCGATCTCGGTCTGGAGAATTGATATTAGCCGGCGAACCCTATCCGTAGGGATCATACTGATCGCCTCCTTGCGACGGTTAACCTCACTTTGACCCATCGGAAAGCGGATGGGATATCTGAAGCTGAAACCGTGTGTGGAAAACGCACTCCCCGCATATAAGGCGGATGGTGATATCGATGAGTGCAAAGGCCTCCTATCGGGTCATCCGCTTTTTGTATCCAGGCTGTCTTAGCGTCTGCCTTGAGGGACTGCTTGAAGGACCCTTCAAGGGATGTTTCAAAATGAGACGCCCTGATGGAGGCCCTCTATATATTGGAGAAATTCTTACAACCGGATAAGGATTGCGCTCTAAGGGATCTCCCTTTTGTGGCCGAAATTTGACCCAGCAGATCTTTGTGCGATTTTCAGTTTGCAGGAGATCTCTGCGATTCAAGCGGAGGGGATACCGATCATGATAACATTAAGACGGTTCGGATCCGACATTCCACAGCACTGATCCGCCCAATGATGAAGGAGCGGGAGGCTTGCCTATGAATTTTGAAATCAAAGCAACGGATGACCTTACTTTTGGAAAGCCCTTTATAGAGAGTATTCAGGACCTTTTCCATACAATGTTTATGGAAGAGATAAGGGTCGACTCCATTGTATCGGGTACGGATCCCGTAACAACCCGGGCGGTAACAGCTGTCATCGGTTTATCAGGAGCCGTTCGCGGTACTGTTGCGATATACTTCCCGGATTATATTGCCTGCCATTTGGCAGGGCGTCTTCTTGGGATGGAATTAAACACAATTGATGAGACAGTTTCGGACGCCGTAGCTGAAATCGTAAATATTGTCGCTGGCGGCGCCAAAGGAAGAATCGCGAGCGATCAGATTCGGCAGGTTGATTTGGGATTACCGACGGTCGTCGTTGGTACTGATTATACCGTCCAGTACCCCGCGGGGAGCCGCCGCGCTACCGTTGCTCTCAGCGGGAACTTCGGTGAATTCAGCATGGCAATCACCTACAAGGAATTGATCGGAGAAGGGAGCTACGGCAAATGAGAGTTCTGATTGTGGACGATTCAGCCGTCATGCGGAGAATTCTGGGAAATGCCATGTCTCAGATCGGTGCAACCGTGATCACCCAGGCTGCAGACGGGCGCGAAGCTGTTGAAGCCGCAAATAGGGCTGATTTTGATCTCGTCCTTATGGATTGGAACATGCCCAACCTGTCGGGATTCGATGCACTTAAAGAGATACGCGCCAACGGGAAAAAAATGCCTATTATCATGGTCACGACCGAAGCGGAGAAAGCCCGGGTCATCGACGCGGTCCGCGCCGGCGCCAACAACTATATTATTAAGCCCTTTACTCTCCCAGGTGTGACGGCAAAAATCAAGGATACGCTCGAAAGGGCCCGTGCGGCCTAGGCCGGAACCTTACAACCAGGAATTTTAAAGGGATCATTGGAACCATCAGAATATCCGGAGATCGGCGCACAGACGGTCTTCGGATATTTTCACTTGATCAAATTGAATTACCGAGACTCCCGGGAAACGAGGATGTAGTAGCCCCCTCTGGATCTGCGGCATCAAACCGGCTTTTCAATTCCAAAACATCTTTTATATATGCCTTTGTGGATGGATAGGGCGGCACTCCGTCATACTCCTCGACGCGGCGGGGACCGGCATGATAGGCGGCCAGAGCCAGTTGAGGTTTCTGAAAGCGCTGTAAAAGATTTTTTATATACCGCGCGCCGCCGCGCAAATTATCTAGTGGATTCAGCGGATCCAAGACACCCATATCCTTCGCTGTGCCCGGCATCAACTGCATCAAACCCTGAGCGCCCTTTGAGGAGACCGCGTCGCTTCGACCCGTTGATTCCCGCATGACGATAGCCCGAATCAGATTAGCCGGTAAATCCAACTCACCGGATACTTTTTGAATCAGGGAATCGATCGGTTTCAATGCTGTTTTCTCGGAACGAATCGATTCCAAAGCGGCGGTGTTTCGCACAGCAGTATGATCCGCGGGTGATGCCGTTGGTTTCTGTGATGGATGGAGCGCTTCCTCAATCGTCTTCTTTCGACTGATTTCAGGAGGCGCCTCCCTGGAATCCTTCTGTACCAGATCCAACTGAGGGCGTCGTTCTATTGCGAAACCGGATGCGGAAGGCGGCATCGCGTTTTCATTATCCGAGACCCAGAGTCCGGAGGGGAAAAGATCCATTCTCTCAGCCATCTGGTGGGCCACGGGATCCAGCCAGAGGCTGCTCAAGAGGTCGCTATGCGCCCCCAATCCACCCGTCGATTTTTCCCCTGAAAGAGAAGATTCCAGAGGACGGAGAAGTTCCTTGAACAATAAGGCTTCGAAAGAATCGATCGCCTTCTGCATGGAAGCCGGCGAGTTCAACTGACTTCCAGAGTCCGAAATTCCAATGCTCTTCGTGATGGGGGAGCATGAATTCGCCGGCGCCTGATTGAGTGGGAAATATTTCACACCTGGGACCGGTAACTTGCCGGGCGTTATGGGGTTGATCGGAGGCATCAGGATCAAACCGCTCTACAACACCACAAGCTCGGCCTGAAGAGCGCCCGCCGCCTTCAGCGCTTGGAATATTGAGATGACGTCACGGGACGAAAGTCCCATGGCGTTCAAGGCCCGGGCCAATTCACCCAATGTTGCTGCGCCGCCCAGCACTGTGAAGGCGCTGATCTCATTACCCACCGAAATATCCGATTCGGAAACAACCGTTGTTTCCCCGCCGGAGAAAGCGCCGGGTTGGCTGACATAGGGTTGATTCCGCACTTCTATATTGAGGTTTCCCTGTGATATGGCGACCGGTTGAAGTGTCACACCCGCTCCGGCGACGATCGTTCCGGTTCGCTCATTGATCACAACTCGAGCCGACACGCCGGGTATGACGCGGAGATTTTCCAACTCAGCAACAAAGTGAACAGCGGATTGACCACTCGGGATCCGCGATATGACGGTCCCGGCATCTTCCGCATTGGCCAGGTCTCCATTGGCATCGCCAAGGGAGCTGTTGATGGCCTCAACAAGCCGGCGGGCGGTTGAGAAGTCGGGTCTGTGGAGAAGAATCTTCAAAGAATCCCCCGAAGAAAGTATAACCGGCACCGTCTTCTCGACGATAGCGCCGTTGGGGATTCTTCCGACGGTAAGATGATTGGACAGAACCTGGCTGCCGCTTGGAGCCCCAGCGCCGTAACCGCCGAGAGTGACCGCGCCTTGGGCGACGGCATAAACCAGGCCATCCGCCGCAAGCAGAGGGGTCTGAAGCAGAATCCCGCCCATGAGGCTGGACGCATCACCAATAGAAGAAATAGTGACATCCAACTCCCCCCCTTCGCGGAAAAAGGGAGGCAATGTCGCCGTAACCATGACGGCGGCGACGTTCCGCACCGACATATCATCCTTGGATATTGTTATTCCCATCCCTTCAAGGACATTGGCCAGGGATTGGATTGTGAAACCGGTCCCCGAACGGTCTCCGGTGCCGTCGAGACCCATGACCAAACCATAGCCGGTGAGCTGGTTATTCCTCACACCTTCAATCCTGGCCAGGTCCTTGATCCGCACACCGACATCCTGTCCTTGACTCATACCGGGCATCAGAAGCAGGCAAAGAATTAAGTAGAGAACCGAACTCCATCGATTCTTTTGCCCTCCCATTTCTTCTATTAAGTTTCGTATCATCATTTCAGCCTAGAAGATCCAGCCCAGGATCCTGGAAAAGATCCCCCGGTGAGCCGTATGCCGACCGACACCTTTGCCTTTGTAAGAAATCTGTGCGTCGGCCAAATAGGTGGAAAGCACAATATTGTCGGCTCCGATATCATCCGGGCGGACAACACCCCGTAGCGTTAAATGATCAATTTCTCCGTTCAACTCTATCTGCCGTGTCGCCTCCAGAACCAGATTCCCATTGGGTAAAACACTGACAACCTGGGCCGTCACTTTGGCCCTCAAATCACCGGTTATCGAATTATTCCCCTGGCCATCCATTTTATCCTCAAATCCCATCCCACCACTATAGAGGGGTATGAAATCCAGGATTTCTTCCCAGGGACTGCCGGTTACTTCCAATTCATTTTTCTTCGAACTGCGGAGGGTCGTCTTATTCGTGCCCTGAGCCGATTCCACGATATGGACGGTGACTAAATCGCCCACGCGGCCGGCTTTACGGTTTGCATACAATGACACTCGATCTGAATTGTACAAGGATGTCGCCGCGGCAGACTGTAATCCGGGACCCAAGAAGATCAACGCCCAGAGGACCGGCAGATATCGATTCCTGCATATCACGGCAGCAAGACCTCCAATGTTCCATCTTCAAGAACCCGCGCCCGGCACTCCTTCCGTGCGTCGGTAACCCGGACCCGAATGATATCCCCGGCGCACCCATCCTCGCGGACTTCAGCCACCGTCGAGATTTCCATCATTGCCGAGCGGTATCTTATGGGGATTTTTTGCCCCCGTTGGACCACGGGCGGTTCTTCAATAAGTTCCAGCGTGAGAATCCGCGTCGATCCGATGCCGTGACGGGCTCTCATTCCGACCGGGCTCTTAAAACGGATCTCCTCTTTCTGATGTGTATGCCGCAGCCACTCCCGCCGGACATCCTCTATAGTGAGAATCTCGCCCGGCGCAATAGCACGAGCCGAGATCCAAACCGAGTCGGTCCTGGTTACATCGACGGTGAGAACCCTCTGGATTTCCCGGTCTCCATCCGAAATCCGCATTTGGAAATAATTCCGTCCCATCTGGATTTTTTCCGTCGGATTCAAATTCAAAATCGCGCCATCGGGAAGATCAAGCTCGCTCGGGCTGAAGGTAAATGAGTAAGGACCCGTGCCCAATGATTCCTGGATCAAATGTTCCACCTGCTGCGAGAGGACTCCCATTGATTGACCGCCGAGCGCCCTGGAACCGAGAACCATGATAAGGACGATCCCCAGTCCCATCATGACCGCAACGATTCTTCGGCCGGATTGGAATCGTTTTCGCCCACCAGACGGCATTAGATTCTCCTCAGATTGTTGACGATTGAGAGCATCTCATCCGCTGATTGAACAGCTTTCGAGTTCAATTCAAAGGCCCTTTGCGCCATGATGAGGGCGACCATCTCCTCCACGACTTGGACATTCGATCTTTCCAGGGATCCCTGGATCGTCCGCCCCAGACCCAGCTCCTCCGGTGCGCCAACGACAGGATCACCGGCGGCGGCGCTCGCCTGCAATAAATTCCCCCCCTGCCCCTCCAATGCTCCCGGGTTGAGAAAACGGGCTAATAGGATCTGTCCCAGTTCAGCCGGTGTCGTGCTTCCCGCCGTTTGAGCTATAACGCGGCCGTCTGTGGTAATGGCAACACTGGTGGAATCCTGTGGCAGAGTAATTTCAGGTTCGAGGACGTACCCGCTGGCATTCACGAGCCGCCCTTCAGAATCGACTTTGAGGGCTCCATCGCGTGAATAGGCGATGGTGCCATCGGGTTGCACAAATTGTAGAAAGCCTTCTCCTTGTATAATGAGATCCAACGGATTGTTTGTTGTCTCGGACTCACCCTGGGAGAAGAGCCGTTCCGTCGCGACAACGTGGCTTCCATGGCCTATCTCCAAGGGATTGGGAGAGCCGGATTCGCCGGCTTGGCCGGTGGCGGGGCGAAGCTTCTCATAAAGGAGATCTTCGAAGGCCATTCGAATCCGCTTGAAGCCTGTGGTGTTCACATTGGCCAAATTATGGGCGATTGTGTCCATCGACATCTGTTGCGCCAACATTCCAGAAGCCGCTGTTCGGAGACCTCGAATCATAATTGATCCTCTCCTCTATTGCATGGCCCAGCGCATCAAACCGTCTAATGATTGATCCTGGGCTTGAAAGGCCTTCTGATTCGCTTCGAGAAAACGTAGAATCGTGATCATTTCAGTCATGGTATGTATAGGTGAGACATTGGAGCCTTCCAGACGCCCCTGGACAACCTGAAGGCCGGAGGCCTCCTCGGGTTCCGCATCACTCGAGAGCAAGCCTCCCCCGGCATGGCTCAACGATGTGGGATCCTTGAATTGCACCAATCGCAACCGGCCGGCCGATTGACCGTCGACCAGGACCTCACCCGAGGATTCGACGACCACCTGTGACGCACTCGAGACCATGATCGGTCCGCTCTCCGTTTGAAGCTCGGCCCCACCATAGGTTTGGATTGTGCCGTCCGGTCCCAGAAAGAAATCACCCGAACGCGTATACTTCTCTCCCTCTTCCGTGGCGACGGTGAAGTACCCGTGGCCGATAAGCGCAAGATGCAGGGGTTCGCCTGTTGTTTCGAGGGCCCCCGGTGTTTCATCAACCTGCATCGTGAGGCTCGCGCCGGATGCCTCCGTCAGGGAGCCGGTTTGAGCGGTGAGAAGATTGTGAAAGGCGGTGCGATCCGCCCTAAAACCGGAGACGGAGGAATTGGCGAGATTATTGGCAAGGACCTGTTGAAGGGTCAGAGCGGGGCGAATGGCCGATCCTGAGATCACTAAACCACGCATAAGAAAGCCCCCTTCTATTAAGGTCATCCAATTGATCCGCCCGGGGACCCAAGGGATCCCCGGATGGATCCTGGGACTTCCTGTCCCAGGGTGTGGTCAGGAAGGCGATCGGCACCGTTGTGGATTCCGAGAAGGAGGCCAGTCCCAAACCCATCCTCCACTGGTAACGGACCGCCTGGCGACACCTGACGACCGTTTCACTATGCAGAGGGCGTGCCAACTTGGGTGATATTACACAGGGCATTTTGCAACTGATGGATAGATTTGCCGTTACAGCGATAGTTCTTCCTCCGCCACCAAAGACGCCCCTCCTCGACGCACCGAATGAACCTCCAAGTGGGCAACTTTTGATATCTGGAGAGGAAAAGTTTGCCACTCGGCTGAAAGAAAAATGACCATTTGACCCTAAAACCATGATCTTTGATTGTCAGCACTTCATTTGACCCGTAATCTATCTGTGCCGAGGGCAGGGGATAACGGCCGCATAGAATTTCTCTTCTTGGAACATCATCCGACCCACGGGGGTGGAGCATGGCGGTCTCATTTCGATCTCTTCACTCCCTCTTTGTTCCTCTCGCGATCCTCACGATCGGAGCTCAGATCTTTTCTTTGGACCGCCTCGCCCAGGAGCCGCTTCTGGGACTCAGTGACAGAGAGGGAATTATCCAGGTCATTCATAAGGGAGGGCCCGCGGAGAAGGCCGGGCTTCGAGGGGGTGACCAAATCCTGGCCGTCGACGGAACGAGGGTTCGATTTCCCTACAGCGCCTCCGATCTCCTTAAAAGGGAGGGGGCCCGGCCCCACATACTTTACCTCCGTCGCGGAGCTGCGGGGCTGACGCTCGAACTCACTCCGAACCCGCCCCAGAAAGAGGATGTTGCATGGAATCTCACAATGGCGGGAATCGTGCTCGGCACTCTCTTGATGGGCCTAATCGTCTACCTCAAGAAACAGCGCTCCGTCACTTTAACATTTTTTGGCATCTGTTATGGAATAGGTATCCTTATACTCCCTCCTCACTTGCCACGTCAAGAGACGGTCCTGCTCATTAATGCGGTCCTAACGGATTTGGTTTCAGCCTTTCTCCCGGCCCTCTTTGTCCATTTTTTCCTGCTCTTCCCCGCTCGAAGATCGATCCTGGCCCGGAACCCTTTTCTGGTCTGGATCCTCTATCTACCCTCATTCACACTCTTTGGCCTCGCCCAAATCACTCATCATGTTCAATACTTTCTGGATATCGATACCATAAGATTGTCCATTGCCCTCGGGATGGCGGCCGACATCCTCTTTATGACCGGAATCGCCCTCTCATTGGGCCTTTTTATTCATGCTTTCCGCCGGATGAAGATTCCATCGCTACGCCGCCGGATTCATGTCACTTTCATCGGCACTCTATTGGGAATCACGCCGACTCTGATCGTCTATTCGCTTCACACCGCCCTGCCCGGGCATACCATTCCCGGGGATCGGTGGGCTGTCGTCACCTTTATCTTCATCCCAGCCTCTTTTGGCTATGCGATTATCCGGCATGGCGTTTTTGAAATTGATCGCCTCATCCGGCGGAGTCTCGCCGTGACGCTGCTCATCGCCCTCGTGGTGATTATCTACTTCGGAATTTATACAATCCTTCAGGGCTCCCTGCCGAAACTAACCGGAACGCCGGGACTGACACCGAGTCTCGTGGCTCTGATCCTCGTTCTCGTGCTCTTCAGCCCGATCCGTGGTCGTTTCCAAAGGCTTTTGGATCGCGACCTTCCCCTCTCCCCGGCCTCTTCCGATCGAACCGCCATGGAGTTCGGCCGCAGGATACGCTCTGTCACAATCTGGGAGGAATTAGTAGCAGAAATTGTAGATGGGTTGTCTCAGCACCTGAATGCCCGATCCGGACTCCTCTTCCTCCCCGACGCTGATGGAAATCGGCTCAAGTTGTCCTATGCCAGTGGCATAAAACTCGGTCTGCTCGGCAGATTCAATCTCAGCGTCCGGGTCCTACAGGCGGTCAGCAGCCTTGGCAGCTCGATCGTCCGGGATGATTTGGATGCCGAACTACCATTTGGCTGGCTCGATGAAAAGGATCGTTTGGCTTTGGATCAGGCGGATTCGCGTCTCCTGGTCGCGCTTCAGGGCAAGGACCGGCCGTTGGGTTTGATCCTCCTCGGTCCCAGAATGGACGGTGGATCATATGAGGGATGGCAGCTCGGTTTTCTTGACGACCTAGCCGAGCAGGGCGCCGTGGCCCTCGAGAACGCCCTTTTCCACCGGGAAGCGGTTCGTGAGGTGAAGCTAAAAAACGATTTGGAAATCGCCCACTCGCTTCAAAGCAGTCTTCTACCACGCTGCCCCCCGGTGATTCCCAACGCGGAGTTGTCCGGAAAAACCATTCCATGCCAGGATGTCGGCGGCGATTACTACGACTTTCTGACGCCGGATCCGGAACACCTCATCCTGAGTTTAGGGGATGTATCCGGCAAAGGCGTTCCCGGCGCCCTGCTGATGGCCAATTTGCAGGCCATTTTCCGCGCCGAAGCATCACACACATTCGATCCCGTGCAACTGCTTCAGAGGGTAAACCGGAGAGTTTGTGAAATCAGGCGGCCGGACCGCTTCATTTCACTTTTTTGTGCAACCTATGAGATTTCATCAAGGGTCCTGCGGTATGCATCCGCGGGCCATCCCCCCGCGCTGGTCATGCTGAAGGACGGCACAATGAGGCGATTGGATCTCTCCGGCCTTCTCCTCGGCATTCAACCCGATGCCGAATACTATGAGGGGCGGATTTCACTTTCTTCCGGGGATCTTCTCCTGAGCTACAGTGACGGCGCGATCGAGCGGGAAGGTCCCATGGGAATGCTGGGTGAAGAGGGAATGGTAAAAGCTTTGTCACGTCATAGGCAATTATCCGCCAGAGACCTCTTAAACCGTCTCTTTGACGAAATCCGTTATCACTCGGCCCAGCCGCTCCAAGATGACACGACCTTGTTAATCTTAAAAGCACTGTAACCGCTTGCCGTTTAAAGACAAATCGGATCTGCTTTTTGCGAAAATACCGTGTGTAACAGAGCCATTCGCACGAAAAAAATAAAAAAAGCCTTTCCCCCTCAAGTTAGGCTCGCATTCTGCAGATAATTGTAATGGGAAGTCGGGAGGTGTGGAGTCATCGGGGTATCGTTTGATTCCCAGGGTTGGCGACAGGGGGATCGGCCAATCTTCCTCGTCGCCTCAATAACAGGAGGGAGAGGGGGCTCGACATGATTTGGGTAGCCCTACTCGTGGGAGTTCTGTTCGATCTTTTCTGGTGGCTGAGACGTTAGGATGGCTTCCGTTTTATAATGATCGAGGTCATGAGTTAAGATCACAAAAGAGTCGCCATCGTCCCGCACCCACGGCGGGCCGGTACGACAGGAGGTTTGGATTCAGTGGAAACAATAACACTGCGCCTCCTGGGCACCGCGGTTCCAGGGGGCGCATCTCAATTCCCAAAAATTCCTCATAACGCCTGATTCTAATGTTTAATATGAAATACCTTGGGGTTCTTCTTCAGCGGCGGGAACCGTGAAAGTATAAGCACCTTCGGAGTCTATCGCAACAACCGGCGGCATCCCCGTTCGTACAAAACTCTCGTATCCCTCCTGGAGATTCCGCCAAAATCTCAGAAGTTCGCTGCGTTGATCTTCCCCCCCCGGTTCCTGGACCATGGCGGCATAGGGCCCGGATCCGCTCAATAGGGCCTGCTGCAGCCATTCCATACCTGAGGAATCCATATGCGCCGGGAAAATATGAACCGGGATCTGCCCCTGTCCCATATTACGCGCTTCCACGGCCGCAATATAGAGTTCCTTGATATAGCTATCCGTCATGGCCAGGCATCCAATGCTGAGACAGCTTCCATGAATAAAAATATCTCCACCCGGGGAGTTCTGATCGCTGAAGAAGCCGTCGGATAGATTCGGATAATCCAATCCCAAAGCGAGATGGAAGCGGCTGGCTGGATTGAAACAATTAATTTTATAAAAGCCCTCAGGCACCTGCATATCACCTTCGCGGCGTTTCGGCCCCAGTCCGCCTGAGTGGGCGCAAATTTCGTATTCGCGAACCTTGAGGTACGGATCATTGGGTTCCGATTGTGTCCATAGCTCGAGAAGACCCTCGGCTTTGATAACACGCATATAGATTCCGGTGGGCGGGAAAGAGGCTTTCTGTTGATCAAAAAATGTCTTTATGACACCGAGCTTTTCCTGATAGGCGACCCGGACCCGTGGGAAGCAGATTTGTTCATCTTTAAAGGACCGGCCGGCCACTCTCTTCACCCCCCGCAAGAAGACATGTTGAACAGATGCATACGAATTAACCGCCGTTTCGGCGGAAAGCTATCCAGAAATTATAAAACGCGACGGCTCAGGCGGCGCCTCAGAATAAAAAGAGTCCCAATCCACCGACAAGAATACAATACACCCCAAATAAGGCCAAGTCACCCTTCCTTAACAGCCGCAGCAGGACGGCGATCGCTGAATACCCCGAAACCGCGGCCATGGTAAAACCGGCCGCCAGAGATCCCAAACCGCCGGTGGATACGGTGCCGGCCAGTTCGGGGAGACTCACGATCATCGCCCCCAAAATCGCCGGAATGGAGAGGAGGAAACTGAATCGGGCGGCTTCCCGGGCATCCACCCCGAGCATAAGCCCCGAAGTGATTGTGGAGCCGGATCGGGAGACGCCCGGCAGGAGAGCGATGGCTTGAAAAATTCCGATGAGGATCGCTGAAGGAGGCCGGACACCGGCCTTCCCACGGCGGAACCACCGGGATGACGCCATGAAGACCCCGGTGCACAGAAGACAAAGCGCCGCGGAGCGTGGGTATTGGAAGGCTTCCTCGATGTGGGACCTTAAGAGGAATCCCGCCACCACGACCGGTAACGTGCCGAGCAGCAACAGACCGGTATAAACGGCCTCCGAGCGCCCCTCCCCACCACGGGTGGCGATCCAGCGCATAACCCCGCCCACCAAGCGCACCAGATCCGACCTATAGTAAATAATGACGGCCAGAAGTGTTCCCAAATGTAAAACGACTTCGAGTGCTACTCCCGGCTCCTCGATACCAAGAAGTCTTTGGGCAAAAACAAGGTGCCCGGAACTGCTGACCGGCAGAAATTCCGTGAGCCCCTGCAGAAGCCCCAGAAGCATCGTCTCCCATGTCGTTGGGTTAAACATGATGGCTATCTCCCGAGAGCCGGAGAAAGTTCCTGCAGAAAGCGGGTCAGCTTCGCGGTTCCATCCGTCAGATCCTCGGATTCCATGAGGATCTCCAGCAAGCGCGCGCCGAGAACAACGCCATCAACATCGGCCTTAATCGATCGTATATCCATTGCCGATCGCACTCCGAAACCGCAAACAATGGGAAGATCGGTATGATCACGGACGAGGCCGACTTGCCGGTCTAGATTGTCGGCAAAACCCCGGCCGTGCCCCGTGACCCCGGTTCGGGTCAAACAATATACAAAGCCTGAAGCCCTGGATAGTATCCGGGGCAAACGCGCGGGTGGAGTCGTCGGCGCAACAAGCGTGATACATTTCAATCCCGATTCATGGGCTAATTCCCAGAAATGAGGTCTTTCATCAACCGGGAGATCTGAAACAAGAAGCCCATCGACTCCGGCCGCGACGGCATCTGAAAAGAAGGCCTGCTCCCCATAGGCCAGCAAGGGATTTAGATAGGTCATGAGGATAACCGGTATGGTGCTTTCGCGCCGCAACTCGCCGACCAAACCCAATATTGATTTGACCGTGACGCCCGCCGCGAGCGCTTTCTGTGAGGCCGCCTGAATCGTCGGACCATCGGCAATCGGATCGGAGTAGGGAATTCCGAGCTCTAACAGATCGGCGCCCCCCTTTTCCAGAGCTTTAACAATGAATAGAGTCTTATCGGGCTGAGGGTATCCCCCGGTCATGAAGGGAATGAGAGCGCGCCTTCCTGCGTCACGAGCGGCTTCAAAGGCCCTGGCGATCCGGCCGGATGTCCCACGTCTCGGTATCAGAGATCCTCTCCGCGCTTGGATCCCAGTTCATCGGCCTTCTGGTAAGCTCTCTGGGCTTTTTGATAGGCACCCTTCTTATCATAAGCGATCCCTTGATAGAAATGGGCGCGAGCGTTATCCGGCTCAAGCCTTAACAATTCATCCAATAGGCGAATTGTTTCATCGGGGCGATCCAATTTGTTATAGGTCAAAGCGAGATAATAAAGGGCGCGGGTATCCTTGGGTTCCCTGTCAAGCCCCCTATGAAGAGCCTTCAGCGCCGCCGTATAGAGTCCACGCTTGTAACAGAGGCGTCCTATCTGAAGAGTGGCATCCTGGTGGGTGGGATCCATCGCAAGAACCTTGCGTAAGCGATCCAAGGCCGCATCCGGTTCTGATTCTTCAAGGAGCAGGCCGAGATTGAAATGGGCTTCGATACATTTATCATCAAGCTCCGCAGCTCGATGGAATTCCGCCGCCGCTTCTTGTCCATAACCCTTTTCGGCGTAGAGCGTGCCCAGATTCAGATGCCCTTCAACATTTTCGGGCTCCAACTCCAGCACCCGGCGCAGCATTTCGACGGCGCGATCGGTATCCCCCATCCGTTCATAGAGAAGACCGAGATTGACCAGGGCGCCCCCCATCCTGGTGTCCCGCTCGAGGGCGTCATGGAAGTACCCCAGCGCCTCTTCATCCTCCCCCAATTCAAGTGAAACCAGTCCCATCCGAAACCGGGGCTCCGCCTCTTCCGGTGCAAGCTGGGCCGCCCGCCTGTACTCCTCAAGGGCTTCCCGGAACCGATCCAGACCCTCGAGACAGGATCCCCGCAGCCGCCAAAACTCCCATTGGTGCTTGAATTCCGACCCGCTCTGATTGAGGATTTCTGCAGCGCGTTTCGATTCACCCGCTTGCAGAAAAAGCATAACGCAGGTGCGCAGCGTGGACCAATCCCCCGGGTGTTTCCCGATGCGCAGCCGCAGTAGTTCCGCCGCGGCATGGGAGCGTCCAGTGGATCGATAGGTATCTAGAAGTTCTTGAAGGAGGATCTCATCATCCGGGCATTGCTTAAAACGGGTCTCCAGATCCTGGAGCCGCTGGGTTTCCTTTTCTGAGGACCGGGTGTCCACGAACGGGATCCCCTAGGTTAGGGTGAGGTTTCGTCAGACTCCTGGGTGACGTCATCCCCGCCCCACCAGGGTCGATAGCCTGGATAATACCCCAGTGCGTCATTCGCCGGCCGAAATTGCCAGGGTTGATAACCCCTGTAAGAGGCATACCCAAATGAAATCTGCGTATGCCGGGAGGGATTCCAGGTCACCTGAAGATCGCGGATCCCAAACTCCGTCTGATTCCCCCCGAAGGCATCGGCGAAAGCAGGATTCCAATCAACCCCAAGACTCATCCTCATTTTAAGGGTCGAAGAAACAGGATAGGTTAGATGGGTCAGATAGTCGCCGGAGGGTCCTTCAAGGAATCCGCCTGACGAATAGCCAAAAGAAACAGAATTGGAAACCTGAAGTTTTTCCAAACCGGAGACCGATCCCAGGAGCCAAGGCGTCGACTGGGTGGGGATTTTAAGGAGTCCGGGTTGTTGGGTTGTGATCCCGCTATCGGATGTGGCGCCCGCGGAAACCGCTCCCCATACACACAAGACTATCACGGCCAGGGTTCTTCGCATGCTAGACGACTCCCGGTAGATATGGTCCAACCTGGTACCCCTCACCTCAAATCTACTGCACGAAACTCCCTCCCGTCAAGATCATCGCCTTCATCCGGCACCTCTTCTTCCTCAATAAACCGGATGAGAAGTTTGAGGGCGATCTGTTTTTCCGATCCCCGCCTGGGGATCACCACCGGAACGATGATCTCTTGTGGCTGAAAATCCGCCGAGGCCGGTCCGGGCGGCGCATAGGGGGGTGGAACATTTTGCGGCAAGGGCGGCGGAGGGGGAGGCTCCTGTCTCATCCTCTCTTCTTTGGATTCCTCATCATGCGAGGCGATCATTCTCTGAGTCGGATCGGAGAGGCGGTCCTCGGTGATTCTCAAATCCGGCGGCGCCATGCGCGCCCCTTTCGAGATCGCCATCGGTTCCACCAGTTTCAAGGTAGGAACCTGTTCGGGTTCTGCCTTTGACTCTTCTTCTGAACCTTCTTTTGACCCTGCTGGATCGGACCATCCGGCAACGGGTTGAAGCGGCCGGACCGGCTCCTTTGTTGCATCCGTTTCAGCTGTTTCCTTACGTTCCTTCCCAAGCGGGATTGATTCCTGAATGGGCTTCAGCTCCAGATCCCTGTCGTCCGTTTGACCGGTCTTTTGAGCCGTGATTTCTTGGGGGAGATCCTCAGCCGGGGCCTGCCCTTTGGCTGGCGCCTCTTCCTGGCCATTCTTGGAGAACCACCGTTTGAATCGGGCGGTAAAACCATTTGATGGAGCATAGGCCGTCTCTTCCGGCTCCGCTTCCGTCTTTGCGATTTCCTGCGATGTGACGGAAAGGGATGGTTCGATCGGTGTCATTTCTTCCTTCGAAGGAATGTTCGACATTTCCTGCAGGTCCGCCACCGCCTCCACCGCCTCTTCCACCTCCTCCACCTCTTCCGGCCCCTCATCCATGATGGGCTGGATTTCCTCTTGCTCCTCAGGCTGATCCAGAATCTCCGCGGTCAGATCGGCTTCCGGTTGCGAGCCCGGCGGCGCCGGTGTCACAACTTGTACACCAATCTCCTCTGAGAGATGTCGGAGAAGAAGGCGGCTGATGGCCTTGAAGGTATCCAAGACCCCCTCCCCTGTCGTCGCCACCGCCTCAAACCATGGAACACCCGTTGGATTGAGAACCCGCTGCATTTCATCGATGCTCATGACATTCGGAAGATCCCGTTTGTTATACTGTATCGACCATGGAATATCATCTATGGACAATCCCTGTTCCCTGAGGTTCTCCTTAAGATTCTGGAGGCTCTCCACGTTTTCATCCATCTTGCCTCTTTGGGAATCGGCGACAAAAACAACGGCATCCACACCTTTAAGTACAAGTTTGCGCGTTGCATTGTAATAAACCTGTCCCGGCACGGTGTAGAGCAGAAATCGCGTTTTGAAACCGGCAAGTTCACCAAGATTGACGGGTAGAAAATCAAAGAAAAGGGTACGCTCCGTCTTTGTTTTGACAGAGACCATGCGACCCTTGTTCCCCTCCGGAACACTGCTAAAGATAGATTCCAGATTTGTCGTTTTCCCACTCAGTCCGGGGCCGTAATAGACGATCTTCGCGTTGATCTCCCTACCGGAGTAACTGACGAGAACCATGCCTCCTCCAATTCCCTGGGCAACGACCAGGGTTTGTCACTTCCTGCTGATGAAATGAGACCGGCGATAGCGGTATTGATTCCTAAATCCCTTCGCCGATGATCTTTAAAACCTAGACGTCCGAATGCCTCCCCTAACGGCATTCCGACGTTCCTCTTATCGGCCGCCCGGGCAAACACCTTGAAAGACCTGCTTTGAGGCGAACCACCATCTTTTGGACCCCGCACCCGCCTTCAACAGCTGTCGGGAAAGACGGTGCGGCCGGGAAACCTTCACTCCATCCACAACACCCGTAAATCCGGCGGCACGGGCGAGGGTGACAATCCTCTCATCCCCCTTTTCAAAGGGGAGAGCCAGCCACAAATCCCGCTCCTTTCGCTCGGTCCGCGGTAGATGAGCCATGAGCGTGTGACAGAAAAGTTCGAGATTCCAAGCGGCATCGGGTGTGCATAGGCTCTCCAGGCGGACGGGGGTATCCCAAAGGCCACCCAATCGGACCCCTTCTCGGAGAAGAACAGAAAGATCCAGGGAGGAGATCATCCCCTCATCTCCCAGTCTATTGGGATTCAGAAAGAGGGTGACGGGGATGTGCATCGCCTTTAAAAGAGGCCATACATAGTCCCTCTGGCACCGGCACCCACCCTCCAAGGCGACGACAAATGATTCGGTCGCCTTCATCCCATTCCGCCCAGGTGTAAGATCCTGGGATAGCTCGCCCGCTTGACAGAATCTGTAGCCCCTTTCTCTGTACTCCAGGAGGGTGGAACGAAGATGTGAAATGGTAGAATCGCCTGAGCCTCCTCCAGGGACGGCATGGCCGACGACGAGTACCTTGGCGCCCTCCATGAATCCAGGTACGGACCTGTTCGGACGCATCCATAGCGCCTGCAACATGAGAACCTCCTTTCCCACCCGATCAATGTTGCAATGAAAGTGCCGGAATAGAGATAGAAATTATATTGAGGCAATGTTGTTAATTTATTGAATTTCAATGCATTAGAATCATGTGTGAAAAAAAGAAGCCGCGGGGTGGAATCGACGGGATCCAGTGTGGACGGAACCCAACAGGTTGTGGCTATTTTTCTACCACTGAGGGGAAAGGGAATCAGGAATGTTTCGAGGCCGGGACCATCTCCAAAATCGTCCTAAGTCGTTCGAGTGCAACCCAGCCGATAGACCTAATCCTGCCTTTGGGGGCGGATTCAGGCGGCTCGGTCTCGGAGAACGCCTCGAGAAATTGTGAAAACTCCAAACCGTAGCTGGCCAAAAATTCCCCCTTTGCAAGAGCCTGGCGGATTTTGACCTCTCGGCCGGCGGCCCATCTCCGAAGCGCCCGATCGAGGAGTTCCTCCGGCGCAGAGGCTCTCCTCTCTGATTCTTTATCGGATTCCGAGGGGCTCTCGGGATGTTGAACCTGAATCGGTTCCCGTTGGTCCCCATCCGCTGTGGGAGAACTCATGGGTATCGGGGAAGCGTCACTCCATGTCGAAAGACCCTCTTCCTCATCAAACCGGGGTGGCTCAATCCAGAGAAGCCGCCCGCATCCCTCACAACGGAATTTGACACCGCAATCGGGAATCCAGTTGTTCTGGACATAATAAATCCGCTCACACTCGGGGCATCGGATCTTATGGCTGCTCATTCATTGAACCCACCTTTCAACCCACGCGATAAAGTGATACGCGGTCCCGGTAACGTCGCAGGAGTTCGTCGAGCATCCGTCTTGTCTTGGGATCGTCCGGATCGCGGAGATCGGCAGTCCACTGTTGCGCCTCCTGCCGGGCCAAGCTGATGAGGACAGCATCTCCCTGTAAATCCGCCATCTTCAGTGGGGGCAGTCCACTTTGGGCCACACCAAAGAAATCGCCGGGACCCCTGAATTTCAGATCTTCCTCTGCAACCCGGAAGCCATCCGTCTCTCTTACGAGAACTGATAATCTCTCCCTCGCCTCTGGAGATGTTTCGGATCCAACCATGAGGAAGAAATGGGATGGTTGCCGGCCGCGGCCCACCCGTCCCCGGAGTTGATGCAGTTGACTGAGTCCATATCGCTCCGGATGTTCCACTACCATAATATTCGCATTAGGTACATCAACGCCAACCTCGACAACCGTCGTTGTCACGAGAAGGTGAATATCGCCGGAGCAGAATTCCTGCATCAGCCGGTTTTTCTCCTCACCGGACAACCTCCCATGAAGCAATCCAATCCGGTACCGGCGCAGCAGTGGATGGGCCGCCAAGAGATCGGCCGTATCGGTGGCGGCCTTCAGATCGGAGAGTTCCGACTGCTCAATCAGAGGACACACGACGTAGATCTGGCACCCCTCCCCCAGCGATTGCGCGAGGAATGCGATCAGGTCATGACGCCGGGATTCGGGAACCCGCCGCGTGCGGGGAGGTCGGCGGCCGGGCGGTTTTTCATCCAGAATGGAGAGATCCAGATCACCATAAAGCGTCATCGCAAGCGTCCGCGGGATCGGTGTGGCTGTCATCACCAGGCCGTGGGGGGACCTCCCCTTCGACAGAAGCCGGGATCGCTGCAGAACACCGAATCGCTGTTGTTCATCGGCTATCACCAGGCCCAGCTGTTCGAACTGTATCTCATCCTGAATCAGGGCCTGGGTTCCCAAGGCCAATTTGGCCTCCCCGGAGATCAATCGGTCCCGGGCCTCCCGCTTCTCGCGAACCGGCATCCGCCCCAGCAGAAGACACCAAGGCAAACCCAGGGGATCCAGGATTTGCGCGGCGGTACGGGCGTGTTGTTGAGCCAGGATCTCCGTCGGGGCCATCAGGGCGACCTGCGCCCCGGCTTCTATCGCCGCGAGAGCCGCCAGGATGGCGACAATCGTCTTCCCCGACCCGACATCTCCCTCCAGCAGCCGGTTCATCGGGTAATCCCGGTCCAGATCGCCCAGTATTTCGGTGAGGACTCTCTCTTGCGCCCCCGTCAGCTGGAAGGGCAGGGAAGCCCTCGCCGCAGCCACCAGACGGTCCGTTCCCCGAAGAGGCAGCGCCATCCCCGGCCGGCGATATCTCTTTCGCTCCAGGGCCATTAGAAGCTGCAGGAAAAAAAGCTCATCGAAAGCCAACCGGCGGCGGGAAGCCTCTGCCTCAGCCATTGAATCAGGAAAATGAAGCCCTTCCAGGGCTTCCTCGATCGGCAGCAGTTTAAGGCGGCTACGAAGCTCAACGGGAATTGGATCGGTTAGATGTGGAAGAACGGTGTCGAGCGCCGAGCGGATGAGGGTGCGGAGCCCCCGTTGCCCGATTCCGGCTGTCAGCGGATAGATCGGCACAATCCGCCCGGAGGAGAGGGCGGGACCCTCCCGTTCGGTCAGGATATCAAACTCCGGATTGAGGATCTGGAGGCCCTGGTAAACCCCAACCGTGCCGGTGGCGGTCACTTTTACACCCGAACGAATGATCTTTTGCAGAAAGGGTTGGTTGAACCAGATCAATGAGATAGACCCTGTTTCGTCGGAGAGAAGGGCATGGAGATTGATTTTCCCCTGCCGTGTGCGGCGTTGGGAAACAGAACCGAACACACCCTCTATGGTTACCGTATTTCCGGGACGGAGAGAGGCGATGGGCACGATATGGGATCGATCGAGATAGGTCCGGGGCCGGTGGTGGAGGAGGTCTTCAATCGTGGCGATACCCAGGCGCTCGAGAATCTTTTTCCGCGCCGGGCCGGCCCCCTTGATGAACTGGACATCCATTTCGAGGTGTTTTCTGTGGGCCATGGATCCTCGCCCCTCTTTTCGGGCCCCTTTGTGACTCGTTCCCCGCTCGGAAGATGTGAGCGGGGTTGACGCCTCAATCCTCTGCCGTATAGGATAAGGCCTTGACCGTATCGAGCAAGGAGGAACTCAAATGTCTCGCATTTGTGACCGCTGTGGCAAGGGGATCCAATTCGGAAACCGGGTGAGCCACGCCCACAATGTCAATAAGCGGATTTGGAAACCGAATCTTCAGCGGGTTCGGGTGATCGTGGATGGAAAGCCGAAGCGGATAAGGCTCTGCACCGATTGTATCAAGAGCCCCGACATTCAAAAGAATGTGCGTGTACAAGCCACCCCACAGGAGAAGTCCGGGGTCTCGACCCCATAACCTCCCTTCTTCCGCCGGTGATGGCGGAGTCGCTGAAAACTGGAGACGGGCAACATGGCGCCACCGATCGTTTCGATTCGGGGCGTTTCCGTCTTTTTTGGTTCTTCCAGGGATGGAAGCGGAGGCCTATCGGCTCCAAAGACTCAGGGATGGAAGCGGAGGCCGTCATCATCAAGAACGGCGAACTCGAGGCGGTCGATACAACTTCCGGGCGAAACGAGTTCACAGGATCGGCCATCCACCGACCGGCTTTGTGAAGACTGCCGGTGGACGTGCCCGAAGATCATGGTATCGAAACCTCGCTTGAACTTCTCTGCTATGGCGCTTTCATCCATTTCCAATATTTTCTGTTCCGTTCGTGTCTGGTATTCAACGGATGAACGCATCATTTTTTTAATGACCCACTTGGCCGCAAACCACGGCAGCCAGCCGAAGAACATCTTGGCAAGGGGTGATCGGATCAACCGGCGGAAGCGCAGGTACCCCCCGTCGTTGCGGCATAGAAGATCGCCGTGGATGAGAAGGGTCCGTTTCCCATTAAGTAAAACTTCCGCCTCATCTCCGAGAATCCTAATATTGCTCCCGACATGGCGGGGGAAATGCTCTTCATAGGAAAAATCCCTGTTCCCAAAGATGATCCCGACACTTTTCACCGACTGCGCCAACTCTCTGAGAAGCTCGAGTTCCTTCGCATAATATTCGAACAATCCGCGGTTGCGTTCATACCAGAAATCAAAGAGATCGCCCAGGATATAGACCTGTAGATCGGCCGGGGATTCCGGTCGCTGTCGCATGATGTCCACAAAAGATCGAAACCTCTCCGTTCGTTCGGGAAATTCGGGATTCAGATGAATATCACTGATAAAACAGATCATCTTGTCATCCCCATGGCATGATCCGCACCAAGCATTCAGGCGGCCTTTCCATTCAATTTAACATTTGAAAGATATAGGAAAAGCGGGTGAATAGAAAGTCCGGGCTGCCTTACGCCAAGCCCGTTCTGCGATGGTGCGGCGGCGGATGGGCCCCGTCCCCAAGGCCGGGGATCAGAGTTCCTCAACCAGCGCGACATCGCCGAGAATGGCGCTGGGGAAGGCGAAGGGATCGATCAAATAGGCGTCCGCCCAGCATTTCAACCCCTCCTCGATCTTTCCCAGCCGGATTTGAACGCACCCGAGATCGCGCAGCAGCCGGGGATCGGTCGACAAGAAAGAGGCGGCGGAATGATAAGATTGTTCAGCCGTTTCGAGCTCCCCTTCCTCCTCCAGCAAAAGACCGCGCAAATAGGTCATCTGGAAGCTGGAAGGGAACCGCGCTTTAGCCGACTCCAGAATCTGAAGACCGTTTTCGATGCGCCCCTCCTTAAGATCGAGGGTGACGATAGCTTGAACGGCGATGCGGGCGACCTCGCGACGCGCGGCGTTCGCCAGCTCATCCAAAATCCCCCTGGCGGCCTCGGCCGTTCCCAATCCGAGCTGAGCCATCCCTTCAAGGAGACGCAGGCGCTCATCCCCCGGATGATTTTGCAAACCGCGCCGGGCGATTTCCAAGGCATCGGCATTTTTACGATCCCGAAGATGCCACCATCCCAGATCCGTCAGCGCGGCAACAAGAGAAAAGTGGCGCGCCGATTGTTCCAGCACCTCGCGGGCCGAACCCATATTTCGGGTCAGGGCAAGACAGCCGGCCAATAGATATTGGGCGCGCGGCTCTCCGGGCAGCCATTCCAGGTATCCGTTCAATAATTGGCGGGCCTCCTTGACCCGGTAGATCCGGATACAGGCCAAGGCCTTTAACAATACGGCATCCTGGTAATGCGGCTCCAAACGCAGGACTTCGGAAAGTGGAGGCAAGGCCTGATCCGGGCTGTTCCAGCGCAGATAGGTGATTCCCTTTTGAAGATACGCTTCCACATACCGGGGATTGATTTCCAAAGACTTGTTTAAATGTTCAATGGCCTCGCCATACCGGCCATTTTCTTGTAGTAATATCGACAACCGGCAACGGAGATCCGGATAGGTGGGATGTTTCTCGACGGCCCCCAGAAAATGTTGAAGGGCTTGGTCCTTTTCACCTTCGGCATAGGCGATCAGAGCCGCTTGCGTCTGATTCGCTGAATCGCGGAAATGATTCAATCGGGTTTCGAATTGTTCAAACCAGGAAGGAACATCCTCAGCGCGGGGATTTTCCGGCCGCCCGATCGCGAGATCGGTGGAACCCTCATCAAGCTTGGCCAGTTCGGCGAAAGCCTCCTCGACGCGATCCATCTTCCAAAGAACCAGCGCCAGCCATCCAAGCGCCTCATCATACCGCGGATTCAAACGCAAGGCCTCACTGAGGCGGATCAAGGCTCCTTCAAAATCGTTCCGCCGCGCCAGGAGACGACCGAGATGAAAGTGATAGTCCGGGAAAGTGGTCGGCGTCTTGACCGCCTCCCGCAGATCACTCTCCGCTCCGGACGGATCACCCTGGATTTCCTTGGCGAGACCGGAACGGACCAAAGCCTCAACCCGGTAGAAACGGGCCAATTCTCCGTAGGGGTGCGATGAGTCCTGAAGCTGCTGAAGGGCTTCCTCAAAGTGAGGGATCGCCTCGGAAAAGCGTCCCTTATTATACAATCCCATGGCTTGAGTGTAGGCGACCATAGCTTGTGACCGAAAAAGACGTCCTAAAAGCGACACGCGGGCCTCCTTTGTCGACCCGCGCTGCGCCACACCGCTTTATGCTGAGAGACTATCTCGCGATCCGCCTCCGGAAGGCCGGAATATCAAAAGTCCGCCGCCGCGGCCTGCGATCCCATCCCTCTTTGGGTGCAGAGGAGACGGGTGTCAACGGCAGCGGCATGACCGCCTCTTCCTCAATCTCTTGAGGATCCAGCGGCTCATCGTCTTCCTTCCTGTTCCAGAGCGGCAGATCGTCCAAAGAGGTTGGGGCCGGATCGATCGCACCTTTCCTCCAGGATCGGCTCATTGAATCGACCTCTGGAGTGGTATCCTGCGAAGCCGCTGCTTCATCGGCCGCCCGGTCGACAGCCATCGCCTCGAATCCGACGGCCTCGGCCCCCGCCGCCTCGCCTCCCATCGTCCCGGCTCCCACCATCTCAGCTCCCACTGTCCCGGGGAGTGGATCGGCGATTTCAAGCGGATTTTCGGATCTCTCGTTGCTCTTGTTGATCTCGGTTGTGATGCCGCGCTGCTTGGTGCCGAATCCGGTAGCCACCACCGTGACACGGACCTCTCCCTCCAGGGAGGGATCGATCACATTCCCAAGATAAACATGCGCTCCACGCCCGGCTGTCTCCTCGATCAATGTCACCGCTTCACTTAACTCGCCGATGCTGAGCTTTTGGCTTCCCGCGACATTGACCAGGACCGCCTCCGCGCCGGCGATGGAGACATCCTCCAACAGACGGTTGGAGATCGCCTGCTGGGCGGCGACCTTCGCGGCGCCCTCACCGGAGGCGACGCCGATCCCCATCAAGGCACTGCCGCCCCGCTTCATGACCGAGCGGACATCAGCGAAATCCCGATTCATGATACCGGGAATCGTGATCAATTCTGAAATACCCCGGGTCGCCTGATACAGCACCTCGTCAGCGGCGCGATAGGCTTCCTCCAAGGGGGTTTTGGCATCAAGAATCTCAAGGAGCTTCTGGTTGGGCACCACGATCAATGTATCGACAGATTCCCGAAGCTTTTCAATCCCGAGTACCGCCTGATCCGTCCGTGGTTGCCCCTCAAAGTTGAAGGGGGTGGTGACGACAGCGACAGAGAGGATATCCCGCTCCTTGGCGAGCCGGGCCAAGACCGGCGCAGCGCCGGTTCCTGTGCCCCCGCCCATCCCGGCGGCGATGAAGAGCATATCAACCCCCTGGATTTGCGCCTCCAGGGTCTCAGCGTCTTCCTCGGCGGCCTTCCGGCCGCGTTCGGGAAGCCCCCCGGTTCCTAGCCCCCGGGTTTCATCGACGCCGATCTGGAGCTTAGCCGGGCAGACGGAAACCTCCAGCGCCTGGAGATCGGTATTCATGACAAGGAACTCCAATCCTTCCAGACCCTCGAGGATCATTCTCCCCACGGCGTTCCCGCCGCATCCCCCGACACCGATGACTTTCAGCCGGGCCGGGCTCAAGACTTTGTCACTCGCTTCGATCAGCATGGGTCATCCCTCCTCAGTGCAGCCATCCTTGTTGAAAAGGCTCATTGCAAATGCTTGGTGAAAATCCTCTCGGAAGACCTCCTAGCCAATTTATAAGGCCAGACGGGCTTTAACAAATTCTTTTATGGGCCGGGTTACCTTATTTATGAGCTGTTTTTTGCCGGACTGCTCCTCAGGATTCCCCTCGGCCGCCATCTCCATCAGCAATCCCACCGCGCAACTCCAAGAAGGATTCAATCCTTCCGGCGGCAGATTGCCCAGGCCCGTCGGATGCCCGATCCGGACAGGGACTTGCAGGATCCGTTGGGCGTGCTGGGATAGCCCGATGAGATTGGCCCCTCCTCCGGTGAGGACCAGGCCTCCCTGCAGACGAGAGAGAGGCATCGTATATTGGATCTTGCGGACAACAAGACCGAGGATCTCCTCGACCCGCGGGCCCACGATCGAAGTGAGGAGGCTCGGGGCGACGTTTCGGGATCCATTGCCGCCCATGGCGGTGATTTCCGGCTCGTCCCGGCCCGTGGAGGATCCCGAGGCAAGACCCCAGCGGCACTTGACCATTTCGGCCTCGGCCAGCGGCGTGCGGAGTCCGACAGCCAGATCGTGGGTAATCCGATCGCACCCGACGCCGAGAATCGCCGTATCCTTGAGCGTGTCTTCATGGATAATGGTGATGCCTGTCGTCTGGGCGCCCAAATCGATGACAGCGACGCCCCAATGTTCCTCATCCGGATGAAGGACGGCCCGGGCGATCGCGAGAGGCGCGAGAATGATCCGGTCGGCCTTGTAGTGGATCCGCCCCAGCGCCTTTTGGAAATTCCGAACGACGGAGACCAGACCGGTGACGATATGGGCCTGGGCCTCCAATCTCTCCCCCCACATCCCCTCCGGTTCACGAATTCCGGACTGCCCATCGAGGATGTACTCCTGCTGGATCATATGGATCACTTCACGATCCGAGGGGATGCCCATCGCCTGGGCCGCCTGGAAGGCTTTCTGTTTATCAGCCGCCGAGACCTCCCGGTCTTTGCCCATGACCGGGACGACACCGCGTCCGTTGAAGCTGCGCACAGAATCATCCCCCAGACCCATCGCAATTTGCTCGAGAGGGAATCCACAGTCATTCTCGACTTGGTGCAAGACCGTTTCCATCGCATCGGAGGCGGCCTCAAGATGGACGACGGCGCCGGCGCGGATGCCCCTGGAGGCAACGGATCCGTGCCCAACGAGTTCCAGACGGCCCTCTTCCGTCATGTATCCAGCCACCGCATTGATGGTATGGCTTCCAACATCTAATCCGGCCAGTATCCTCATATACAATCTCCTTGCCGGTCTCCAAAGGCCTGGTTCCGGCCGGTCGTACGACGTTAGCCTGAGCTCTCTTTCCCTTCTGTCGATTTGCGGACGACAATCTGGTCATCAAAACGCAAATCCAGAACAACATCGGTCAGTTTCCTGCGATCGAGATCAGCCAAGATCGTCCCCACGGTACGCCAGCGGGCCGCATCGAGGTTATCCGGCGCCACGAGAACCCTCCTGGAATCACAGAGTGTCAAGCGCCACAATCCGGCGCTGAAACCCTGCGCCTGTGAGATATCCGCCCAGAGACGGGGCTGCTCCTTCTGAAGATGATCCATCCATCCAAGAATGGCCTGGAGGCCGCCGACCCGAGCGCTCCAGCCTTCTCTTCGCAGTTGGACCCTCCCCTCTTCAACATTGAGAAATACGAGGGGAAGGTCCGGCAGCGAACCGGCGGCAGGCCAGGCGACGCCATCGGCCGCGACCTCCCAAGCTTCATCTGGAAAAGCAATCAGAAGCAGAACTGCTTGGCGTTCCTCAACCTCAATGTACAATTCGCCCCAAGGCCGCCAGGCCCATCGCATCGACCTGATGCGCGGATAGGTGTCGCTGATCGTCCGAGCCTTATCATTCGGCAGCTTGAAGAAACTGATCCCCTCCTGTATTTCCAGCCAGGCGAGGAACTCTTCTTGAGGCATCGAAGATAGGTTCGCGACTTGCAGACTCCGAACCTGGAATGCCGGATTATTTATAATGCGCTCTTTTTGCCAAATAATTCCCGCGGTGATCGCCCCGATCGTCAAAAGAATCAGCGGGAAACCCCATCCATACCGGTTTCGCCTGAATCCGGCGGGTGCGCCTTCTTTGCGGAATCTCTGCGGGCTCATTCTGATTTCATTCCCTTTACCGCCTTTGCCGCCTTTGCCGCCTTTGCGGCAGGTTCCGAATGGAGAGCTTCCAGCTCGGATAACACAGCTTCCCCCCAGCGCCAGACATTTCCGGCGCCGAGGGTCACCAGAAGATCACCCGACTTTAACAAACCAGGGAGATGCCGGCGGATGGCCTCTTCATCCTCGAGATAGCGGACCTCCGTGCGGCTTTCATTCTGAATCGGCTCTGTCAGGTTACGGGCATCGATCCCGGGAATCGGTTTCTCGCCGGCCGGATAAATTCCGGTGACCACGACGATATCAGCGCCCTTGAAAGCGCCGGCGAATTCAGCCGCCATATCACGGACCCGTGTATAACGATGGGGCTGGAAAAGACAAACGATCCGGTCCTTCCAGATCGGTCGGAGCGTGGAGAGCACCGCATGGATCTCGGTCGGGTGGTGACCGTAATCATCCATCAGGGTCACACCGCCGACCTCGCGACGGACCTCGAAACGCCGGCTGACACCGGGGAAGGTGGATAAACCGCGGCGAACCGACTCCATTGATATTTCCAATTCCCTCGCGACGGCAATGACCGCCAGTGCATTTAATACATTATGGAGTCCCGGCAGGTTCAGCGTCACGAGACCCTCGTCCTTCCCCGTGATCCGCACCCTGAAGTGGGTTTGAAAACCCGCAGGCCGGATATCCGAAGCGCTCACCGAGTAGGATGGATCCAGGCCGTATGTAACGATGCGCCGCTGTATCCGCGGCATGATCTCCCGCACCCCTGGATCTCCCGCGCAAACGACATTCACACCGTAAAATGGAACATGGTTGGCAAAGGTGACAAATTCAGCATGAAGGCGGTCCAGGGTCCCGAAATGCTCCATATGCTCGCGATCAATATTTGTGATAATTCCGATCGTCGGAAGGAGATCCAAAAATGAACCATCTGATTCGTCGGCCTCGGCGACAAGTATTTCACCAAGACCCAGACGAGCATTGCTCCCCAGGGTCCGCAGCCGGCCGCCGACGACAAAGGTGGGATCGAGACCGGCTTCCGTCAGGACATGGGCGACGAGACTCGTCGTTGTTGTCTTACCGTGTGTGCCGGCAACGGCGATTCCCATCTTCATCAGCCGCATGATCTCCGCCAGCATCGCGCCGCGCTTTAGTACGGGGATCTTGCGGCGCCGCGCCTCTTTCCATTCCGGATTGGAAGGCTGAACCGCGGAGGAAACGACGACAAGGTGCTTCCCTTCAATATGATGGGGATCATGCCCCGTATGAATCTCGCACCCCAGGCGCGCCAATCGCTCGACAGTTTCACCGACCGCGAGATCGGATCCACTGATCTCGTAGCCAAGGTTTGACAAAACCTCGGCGAGGCCGCTCATTCCGCTTCCGCCGATGCCGACGAAATGTATACGTTGAACGCGGTGGGAGCTCATGCTCTTCCCCTGGGACGGCGGCGGTGGCGGCGCGGGGCCACATCCTTCGGCTTGGGCTCCGACCCTTCCAAATTCGCCAGGCGTCTGGCGATGGTGTCCGCGGCCTCAAACCGAGCCAGTTTCTGCGCCATCATTCCTTGTGATCTCAGCAGCCGGCCGTCACCAAGCAACCGGGTGATTTCCTGCGCCATAACAAGACCCGACACCTCATCGCTGAGCAGGACCCTGGCCGCCCCAACCTCCTCCAGACACCGGGCGTTGGCTTCCTGGTGATTGTCGGCGGCGTGGGGATAGGGGATTAGAATCGACGGCCTTCCTGTGACGCAGAGTTCCGCTAATGTTAAAGCTCCGGCCCGAGCGATCACCAAATCGGCGACAGCCAGGGAATCACCCATCTGATGAATGAAAGGCCGGACCCAGGTCCGTATGGGAAGCGGCCGGACTTTTGAGAGGAGCCAGTTATAATCGGAGGGTCCCGATTGCAGCACGAATTGGATATCGTCCCGGCGTCCCAATTCCCGGATGGTTTCAACCACCAATCCGTTGATCGCGTGGGCGCCTTGACTCCCGCCTAGAACCAAAATCGTAAATCGATCCGGATCGAGACGGTACATTCTCGCCGCCCGTGTTCTGTTACCGAATAGAACATTTCCCCGGATCGGGATTCCGGTCAATCGGACACGCTCTCTTCTGGGGAGCATCGCCCGCGCCATCGAATTGCCAAGTAGGATTTCTGTCGCCAGATGACTCATCCAGCGATTGGCGCGGCCGGGGATAGCATTGGGCTCGAAGATGGCAACCGGAATCCGCCGCAACCAAGCGGCGAAACAGACCGGTGGGGAGACATAGCCGCCGGTCGCAAAAACGACATCCGGTCTCCATTCGCCCATCCAGCGGTAGGCCTGCTGGGCGCCACGCAGCAAAGCCCATCCGGCTTGAAAACGTTGACGGCCGGATGTTCCCATCACTCCACGAACGGGAAGAGTGATTAATTTATAGCCCTCGGCTGGAATCAGATTCGACTCCAACCCGCGGGTGGCTCCTGCAAAGCGAATATCCACATCGGGAAATTGGCTCCGCAGGGCGTCGGCAACGGCCAAAGCCGGCATGATATGGCCACCTGTTCCACCGCCGGCCATGAGTACCTTCATCGTTTTCTCCATCGTGACAGTCCCATATCGAGGGGCTCCTTTTTCGGAGTTTGTATCCCCTGCCGGGAGACTGCCAAAACCAATCCCACACCCACAAGATTGGCCACCAAAGCCGATCCACCGTAAGATATAAAGGGCAATGGAACACCCGTTGTCGGTCCTACACCGAAATTTACGGCGGTATGAATGAGTACCAGCAGCCCGATCTGCAGTCCGACCCCGAAGCAAAGAAGACGGCTAAAGGAATCGCGGGTCGCTATGGCAATTGCAAAAATTCTCCAAACCACAAGAGCCTCGAGTCCAAGCAGGATTATAACACCGAGGAACCCTGTTTCCTCCCCATGAACGGCGAGGATGAAATCTGTATGCGGCTGCGCCAGAAATTTAAACTTTTGGAGACCGCGTCCGACCCCCGTACCGAGGAATCCGCCGGATCCCAATGCGATAAGCGCCTGCTGCACTTGATCATTGGGCGCGGCCAGGATATCTCCTTGAAGAATGCCCCTTATCGCCTCGACGAAGGTGGTCCATCGCTTCTCCTGGTACCCAACCAGAAGGAAACAGGTCACCCCCGACATCCCGGCTATCAATCCTCCCAGCCAGACCCACCCGCCCCCGGCGAGGAAGAGGATGCAGAAACCGGTCAGGCACAGCACCACGGAGACACTGAGACTGGGCTGGGCCGCCACAAGTCCCGCCGTCAGAATCGTGATGGCCAGCGCCTTGAACAAATCTTTTGTTTGCGGAGGGATCACCGCCTTCGCGAGGACCGCGGCTAATACCACAATCAAGGCGATACGCGCAAACTCCGACGGCTGTACCATAGAACCCCAAAGGGGAACCCATCGGACGGGGCTCGATTTGCCCGATAGCAAGCGGATGGCTACCAGCAGGGTCAGAAAACCAACGGTAATCCACCACCCCACAAAGGACAATTTATCCCTCAGCAGCCGCAGCGGTATCATGGAGAGAAGGAACATCAGAAACAATCCAGCCACTGCTTTAACAATTTGACGCTCTACAAAAAAAACGGAATCTTTGCCCAACACCATCTGCCCGATGGTCCAACTGCTCGAGTAGACCATCACAAGCCCCCAGAGCGTCAGGAGTAGAACGAGCACCATCAACCATCGATCGGCCTTGCGCTTCATGCCGTTTCCTCATCCCTTCCACAAGATTCCACCTCAAGATGATGCTTCCGGACCAGATCGCGGAATTGATGACCCCGCTCTTCATAGTCCTTAAACATATCCTGGCTGGCGCATCCCGGGCTCAGAAGAACCACCTCGCCGCTTCGAGCCTTCATCCCCGCCGTTTGAACCGCCTCTTCAAGATTCGCCACCATCGTGGCCGGAACATCAGGCCATGCCCGCCGGATCGTTTCCGCCGCTTCCCCCAATAGGATGAGATGCCGGATCGATTGGACGGCGAGAGCCTTCAACCGGGAAAAATCACCTTCTTTATCTCTCCCGCCTGCTATGAGAATGATCCCAGATGGGTAAGATTTCAATGCCACTTCGAGGGAATCAACATTGGTCGCTTTGGAATCATTAATCCACAAAATCTCATTCGCCCGGCCTACCGGTTCCATTCGGTGCGGCAGGGCTTTGAATGTGCTGAGACCCTCGACGATTTCATCCGGCGCCAGACCGTAGGCGATCGCCGCGGCGGCGGCCGCCATGGCGTTCCGCTGGTTGTGCGGCCCAGGGAGGGGAAGCCGGTTCAATGGAATGATCAACTCCCGCATCCCTTCCCTTTCACAAACCATCTCTCCGCCCAAGCTGAAGACCCCATCGACGCCGGGGGCATCCCCGAAATGGAGCGTCCGCGCTTTTAAGGAACGCCCCTGGGACAGGTCGCCGGGGAGAACCGCCCAATCATCCGAACCTTGATGTGAAAAGA
Source organism: Candidatus Eisenbacteria bacterium (assembly GCA_018831195.1). Taxonomy (NCBI): domain Bacteria; phylum Candidatus Eiseniibacteriota; species Candidatus Eiseniibacteriota bacterium. The sequence goes on from JAHJDP010000107.1 coordinate 38,087, forward strand.
GGTTCCATTTCATCTCCGCATAGGCTTCAAGCGAGGCATACCGATCCAGATGATCGGGGGTGATATTGAGGAGAACCCCGACATGAGGGCGGAAGGATGAGATATCCTCCAGCTGAAAGCTGGAAACTTCCACGACAAAGCAAGTATCCGGCGGTTCTTCAAGTACCGCGTCGCTCAACGGCCTGCCGATATTACCGGCGGCCGTGGCCCGGCGTCCCGACTCCTTCAAAATATGAGCCAGCCAGGCCGTCGTCGTTGATTTCCCATTTGTCCCGGTCAAGGCCAGAAGGGCGCCCCGGATGCGACGATAAGCCAGCTCCAATTCCCCCACGACCTCAATGCCGCGCTGATAAGCTTCTTTTAACAATGGGATGTCATGACGGACCCCGGGACTTCGCACCAGGATCTCAACACCATCGAGCGCAGACAGGGGGTGTTCTCCCCAGAGGCCTTGAATCGAGCCCATCCGCTCCAGGGCGGGCCACACCTCATGGGTTTCGGCAGACAGTGTCCGGTCGAGGGCGATGACATCATAGCCTTCGGTGAGAAGAAGCCGGGCGGCGGCACGGCCCGATCGAGCCATCCCGAGAATAAGAGCCCGTCCCCTTTTCTTTTCTCCTTTAACCGGCATCGGCTTCCACCCTATTGGAGTTTCAATGTGCTGAGAGTGATCAACGCCAACAATATCGAAATGATCCAAAAGCGGACCACGACCCTCGTCTCAGGCCACCCCATCATCTCAAAATGATGATGCAGCGGTGCCATGAGAAAAATCCTCCGCCGCCTCGTTTTCCAGGAAAAAACCTGCAACATGACCGAGAGGGCTTCCGCAACAAAGAGCCCGCCCACGACGACCAGCAGGAGCTCCCGCTTTATCAATATGGCCAGGGTTCCCAAGCAGCCACCGAGAGCAAGCGAGCCCGTATCACCCATAAAAATCTGCGCCGGATACGCATTGAACCAAAGGAATCCAAGACAGGCCCCAACAAAAGCGGCGCAATAGATAGTCAACTCTCCCACACCGGGCAGGTACGGGATATTAAGATATTCCGAAAATTTGGCATGGCCGCTGACATAGGCCAGGAGGCCGAAAGCCGCCGCCGGTGGAATGATCATTCCAATGGCCAATCCGTCCAATCCATCAGAGAGATTAACGGCATTGCTGCTGGCCGTAATGATCAGCACCGATACACCCAGATATAGAATACCAAAATTTAACAATATATCCTTGAAGAAGGGAATCGTCGTCATCGTTGTGAGATCCCCTTGCGGCCGGTGCCAGAGTAGAAGCCCGCCGACAATGAGACCCACAACAATCTGTCCGGCGATTTTGTACCGGCCGAGCAGGCCTTTGGGGAATTTCTTCACAACCCTCAGGTAATCATCCAAAAAGCCGAGCCCACCCAGGGCGATGGTCACCAGAAGGATGATTTGGATATAAATGTTTGTTAGGTTCGCCCAAAGAAGCGTCGGAACAAGGATGGCGCTAAGCACCAGGAGACCGCCCATCGTCGGCGTTCCTTGTTTTGACAGGTGTGTGGTGGGCCCGTCGGTCCGGATCATCTGCCCCCAGCCCTTCGAACGCAGCCAGCGGATGATCAGCGGTCCCAACAGGAAGGAGAGGATGAGAGCCGTCACTGCAGCATATGCTCCGCGAAATGTTATATAGCGGAAGATATTGAAAACGCTGACCATATCCCGCAGCGGATACAATAAATGATAAAGCACACATCCCCCAGACTGAACTTACCGGCATCGCCGGCGGCGCTCCTTCGGACTTCTATTCTCTGCCGGCATTCCTTTCGACCGGCGATACCATCCCTGCCTTAAACAGCTTGCAAACCTTCTCCATACCGCTGCGGCGGGAGCCCTTGACAAGAATCAAATCCCCCCGCTTTACAATCGAAACCAAATCCTGCGCCAGCTCTTCATGGCTGTCATAGAAACGACTTCTGCCCCCGAGCCTTTCAACTTCACGATGAGCCCATATCGCTTCCGGCCCCAAAAAGTAGGAGACATCGCAGCGGGCCGCCAATCGCCCGACCTCTTCATGGCATTCCCGGCTGTAGGCTCCCAATTCCCCCATTTCGCCAAAGGCGAAATAGCGATGTCCGGCTCCCTTGATGGCCAGGAGAAACTCCAAATTGGCCACACTCGATTCAGGACTGGCATTGTAGGTGTCCTGAAAAAGGGTCACACCCCCGATCCGAACGGGCTGCAAACGGCCGGCCGGTGAATCTACGGTTGCCATAGCGCGAGCGGCCTGAATCAGGGGAAGTTCCATGGCCCGGCACACCGCCAATGCCGCCAAGAAGCATTCAACGGCGCCCCTTCCAACCAGGCGCACTGTAACCGGCTCTGGAAGCCCTGAAACGCGAAAACGCGTTCCATCTTCGCTGAATTCCGGATCACCTTCGAGGGAGATCTCTGCATTCTTCGATGTGCCGAAGAGGAGCATCCGCCCGTTCCAGATACCTTTCGCATCAACATGGAGATCCGCCGGTTTATCGGGGAGAATTAAGATTCCGTCCGGATCCAACCCTTTGATGATTTCAAGCTTTGCCGCTTTGACCGCTCCGGGGTGCCCCAGGAATCCCACATGCGCCCGACCCAGGGATGTAATGAGAGCGATATGGGGTTTTACAAGGCCCACTAGGGCTTCAATTTCCCCGGAGCGGTTCATACCCAGCTCAGAGATGAGAAAACGATGCCGTGGTTCCAATTGAAGCAATGTATAAGGTACACCAATGGCATTATTAAAGCTGCGTTGCGCCGCACAAACCGGTCCGAAACATGATAGGGCGCCGGCCAAAAGATCCTTTGTTGTTGTTTTGCCGCTGCTTCCCGTCAGAGCGATTGTTCTCGGATTGAGCCGACCCCTGAGAGCCCCGGCCCAAAGCTGGAGTGAATGAAGGGTGTCGTTGCTGAGAAGCCAAATGCCTCCCCTTTCCCGCGCCAGCTTCCTCAGCGATGCGTCACTTAGCCAGCGTTGCTCATCCATAAGAATGCCGGCGGCGCCCCCTTCTAGACTTTGAGGGATGAAGTCGTGTCCATCGTACTGTTCACCTTTGAGGGCAAGAAACAATTCGCCGGACTGGATTGAGCGGGAGTCGATAGAAAGCCCGCTGAATATTTTATCAGCAAACGGATCGAGCCCAGCTGCGGGGCGGGCCCCGGCCATCCTGGCCACATCCTCCCACCGCCACATGTCGGATCGGGTGGACATTAGGATCCTTCCTGATTCAGGCCACGCCCCGCTGGATCATTTGAAATTTCCAACAAGATCTCTCTCACTACCTGCCGGTCGTCAAAGGGAATCTTTTCCCTCCCGAAATCCTGGATCGTTTCCGCGCCGCGGCCCGCAACCAGCAGGAGATCCCCCGGCTCCAGGCGGGGAATCACGCTGCGGAGGGCCTCACGCCTGTCCATAATCACTTCATGATGAGCCGAGGTCACCCGCAACCCTTCCAATATTTGAGCGACGATCCTCTCTGGATCCTCGCGCCTGGGATTGTCTGTCGTGATGATGACTTCATCCGCCATTTGACCGGCGGCCAATCCCATCAGGGGTCTTTTGCCTGAATCCCTCTCCCCTCCGCAGCCAAAAACGACATAAACCTTTGAATCAGCCATCGCCCGGGATTCTCGAAGAACCGTTTCCAGCGCCTCCGGGGTATGGGCGTAATCGACAAGAATGACGCCGCGCGGTCCACGGGTTATACATTCCATACGTCCAGGGACCGGAGCGGACTTTGCCAGGGCATCCGCCGCATCTTTCCCACTGACACCCAAAACAAGAAGCGCGCTCAAGACCGCCAGCAAATGCGTGGCCTGAAACCTTCCCAAAAGCGGGGATCTGAGACGCAAAGAGCCCCCCGGCCACATGACACGTAAAAGAAGGCCGTGTGACCCGGCTTCCAAAATTTCGCCTCGAAGCCAGGGGTGGCCTTCATCCGTCAGGCCATGAGTCACCAAGGGAGAACCAGCAGCCACCGGCCAGCTTTGTCCTCCCTGTGCATCAGATGGATCTCCTCCAAGCAGGGCTTCTGCCAGCCGCCGGCCTTCCGGATCATCGACATTAATGACGGCGGCGGGTGGAACTTCATCAATGCAGCCCCGTCCCTCCGGCGTAAAAAGTTTCCATTTTGAGGCGCGATAATTTTCAACAGTTTGATGGAAATCCAAATGATCTCGGCCAAACAATGTGAACAGAACGATACGGAACTGCGTTCCCAAGATCCGGTCCATGGCGAGGGCATGCGAAGAGACTTCGCATGCCACATGTGTAATCCCGGACTCCAGGAGTTCATAAAGGGTCTTTTGAAATGCGGGGGCCTCTGGTGTGGTGTGCGAAGGCCAAGCGATCTCACGCTTTTCTTTTCCTCGGGGGGCGAGACTGGCGCCCAGTGTTCCCAGAGAAGCCGCAGGAAAGCCCAAGATCACCAGGGCTTCTCTTAGGAGCCAGCAGACAGAGGTCTTGCCATTGGTTCCGGTTGCGGCGATGAGATCCATCCGTCCGCTTGGGTGGCCGTAAAACGCATCAGAGAGATAGGCCAGCGCCTTCCGGGGTGCTGGGGTTTGAATCCAAGGTATCTCTTTATTCTGCGGATCGGTGTCGGAGACGATCAGGGCGGCGCCGGCCTCAATGGCGCTGCGAACGAAACTCCGGCCGTCGTATTCCTTTCCCTTGATTCCGACAAAGATCGACCCGGGTTGGATAGCGCGGCTATCGTGATGCACTCCGGAAATCTCCATCCCAAGGATGGACTCCGGGAAAGATGCTCGAATCACGTCTCTAGGGACGCGTTTTAACATTTCCCCAAGGTGCGGCATCCGCGACTCCTTCGCCAACCATTCGCCACTTCATCCATGCGTGACTGGCTTGATGTGTTGCCGTCAAGCGGCAGACTGCTGATGTCTTCAATACTTCACCCGGCAGGGGACTCTGCCCACTGATCCAACCTTCGCCGTCGGCCGTCCATTCAACACCTCGGCGGGAAAGTAGAACGATGGCACGGCGCAAAGGCCAGCCGAGAAGATTCGGCATGACTTGCTCTTCCTCTGAGATGGAACCGCCGGGGAACAATCTGACAACCCCACCATCAATCCCCAATGATCCCGGCGCCGGGTTCATTTCTTTAATACGCAGGCCTCGGCCCTCGAGAACAGGAATAAATCCGGCCTCTTTTATCACACGCCGGGCTTCATCCGGGGAGAGACCGCGAACATCCGGAAGTGGTTGCGGTTTCTCCTCATCCTTGAAAACCTGAACTTCGGCCGTTGCCATCCCCCCATGGACGGCCGTCAAATCTTCCATAATCGCCTTAAAAATCGGCGCTGCTGTTTGGCCCCCGTATATCGACCCCTGAGGCGAATCAAGAACGACACAGCAGAGATAACGTGGCTCGTACCATGGCGCAAAACCGATGAAGGAGGCCATGTAGTCTGTAGAGCTGTAGGTCCCGAGTTCAGGATCATACATCTCAGAAGTTCCGGTTTTCCCGGCAGGAGGAAACCAGGGAATCTCAGCTAAGGTCCCCGTTCCATCAACAACAACCTGCCTCAGGAGCTCCGTCAGAATCTTGCAGGTTGTTTTCTTGAGAACCGGGCGCACGACCCGTGGGGCGCACTTCTGTACAATTTTCCCGCGGGCATCCCGCACTTCGCGGATGAGCTGCGGCTTCAATAAATTCCCGCCATTTGCGACCGCTGCATAACACATGGCCATTTGGAGGCAATTAACAGAGAGTTCCTGGCCAAACCCCATCGTCGGCAAACTTCTGCGATTCCAGCGATCGGGTTCGAGCACCCTGCCCTTGGCCTCTCCCGGGAATGGGATCCCTGTTTGGGACCCAAATCCCAAGTGCCGCACCATCCGGTAAAATTCATCGGTCCCGATTCGTAAGGCGATTTTCGCTGTTCCAATATTTGAAGAATGAACGAGAACATCGCGAGTCGACAATATCCCGTAGCGCTCATGGTCTCCGATTTTCCAATCCGCGGTGATCCATTTCCCATTTTCACAATCAATCGGTTCATCCAGGTCGATGCGCCCATTCTCGATCGCGGCGGCGAACGTCACAATTTTAAATGTAGAACCAGGTTCCCACTGATCACAAATCGGGCGTTGCCGCCAAGGATGGCCGTTTCGACGGCGCCAAAGAGTCGAATCCGGATTAGGAACTGAGGCGATAGCAAGCATTTCACCGGTCATAGGGTCCATCACCAGCGCAAACGCCGCACGGGCTTTCCAGAAAATCACACCCTCCTGCAAACGCCGCTGCGTAATTTCCTGTATTCGCAAATCAATGGTTAATTGTACATTCTGACCGGGTTGCGGTACCTCAATTATCCGGGGCGGCAAACTCGCCGTGGGACGATTTCCGCCTGTTACAAAGCGCTGTTCCCACCCTTGATGACCTTTAAGAAGGGGATCGAGTTCCAATTCGAGCCCGGAGAGGCCGGCGCCGTCTCTGCCGACGAAGCCGAGGATCGATGCCAGCAGGGGTCCTGATGGATAGAGTCTTTTGGGCTCCACCCTATGGTAGGCCCCGGCCCATAGACTTTCTACATACGCAACATTTCCCCAAGACGCCCAATCACGGTATAACCAAACAAAACGCCGCTGGCATGCATTTTCGATTTTCTGGGAAACCAGTCCCGGTTTTGTCCACCCCAGATTCGCCAGGGCGCGGTCGAGACCGACCGGATCGGAGACCTCTTTAGGATCCGCCCAGAGAGAGGGATTTTCAAGGCTTTGTACAAGGACGGTCCCATTACGATCTTCCAGGGAGCCGCGCAGAGCTTGGATTGGCAAGGTATCGCATTGCTGAGTCATAGCTTCTTCGCTCAGAAACTCATGATGGATGATCTGAACTTGCGCGGCGCGGCCGATAAGAAGGAAAAGAATCAGGCATCCCGCAAAAATCAAGAATTTCTCCCGGCCGCTTAAACGTTTACCTCCCATCAGGGATTCCTCACACCCGGGGCCGTAAAGAGGGCGCGATTGACATATTCGGTCTCTTCAGCGGTCGGCGTATTTCGCCCATGGGGAACCTTGATTTCAAGCCAATGCGAAGGCATGAGAGCGGCCCAAGCTGTTGAAGTCGTCTCCGGTACGGGTGTCACGACCGAAGCAATCTGATCAGGAACCGATCTCTCCAGATTCAGATATTTCAATGCCGGAAGAATCGAATCCAGGGCTAGATCCGTTTTCAAATCTCTGACGGCCATAAGCGCTTCTGTTCGAAGCGAATCCCTTTGAAACTCCAACTTTTCAACCCGCTGACATGATGAGCAGAGCTGTGTTTCAATTTGTACAAGTAATGCAAAGTAGATACACGCCAATGGAACCAACCACCAGGCAAAATGGAACCGGTTTCCGGCTCTTTTCCCACATCTGGCCATGGGACGGCCGTTCCCAGGAAAAAGAATGGTTTCTTTCGGCTTCATTCTGTGACCTTTCTATAAACCCGTAGGCGTGCGCTCCGGGATTTTGGGTTTCGCACAACCTCTTCTTGTGTCGGTGCCTGAGCTTTCCGAAGCACCAATTCCCAAACCGGCTTCCCGTCCGAATCCAACTCCTCCCGCAGGACCTGCCGCACGCACCGGCTCTCCAAAGAGTGATAACAAAGCACAACCAGACGTCCCCCCGGCGCCATATGCGGCGCGAGATTTTTCAGACAGCGCTCCAGATTTTCCAAATCCCCCTGAAGAGCCATCCGAATGGATTGAAATACCTTGCTGAGAAGCTTGGGGCTCGGGGACCGCCCGACGGCAACCCGTATACCTTCAACCAAATCTCCAACCTTCTGGATGGGCTGATCCTGCCTCCGTTCAATCAACACTTGCGCGATGCGGCGCGCCGATCGAACTTCGCCGAATGATCTAAAAACTTCAGTCATTTGATCCTTGGTCCATCGCCTTAACAAATCCGCCGCTGTTTCCTTCTGGCTCATATCAAAACGCATATCCAGAGGGGCGTCTGGGAAACGATAGGAAAGCCCTCTTGCGGGGTCTTCAAGCGCAAAGGACGAAAGGCCAAGATCCAATAAAACTCCAGCCGCTGAATATCCGCGATCGGCGAGCCGCCAGGGCAGCTCAGAAAAATTAGAACGAATAAACTCTGTATAGGGTGAATACTTTTCCAGATGCTCCCTGGCTTTTGTTAAAGCAATGAGATCACAATCAAGGGCAAGGAGACGGCCGTGTGGAATGATGCGGTTTAGTATGGCTTCAGAATGCCCCCCTGTTCCGACAGTGGCATCCACGTAGAGGCCGTGGTGCTCAGTGATCAGGGCCGATAGGACCTGGTCCACCATGACCGGTTCGTGGAGCACTTCCTCTCCCCCCCATGACATCCCGAAGGGGGCGATGGGGTCCGATGGACCAAGCCTTTCCCGAGGTAGACCTGGAGGCAGGGACGCTAACTTCCCATTGGTCTCTTCCCGGTCCTATCGGACCCCACCACCCCCCACAGGGACGCAGCGGTTGAACACACATAGCAAGGCAACTTCAACCCCGGCCTCTTAATTTGGTGAGGGAAGGGGCATACTGTATCCCATTCCCAGTTGCACCATGGTCGGGCATGCTCGTAGCAGGGGTTCCTGCAGTGTGGGGGTTTGTGACGAGTTCCGGTCAGGTGCCGGCTTAGGATTGGTGATCAACTCATCCACTTCCTGAGCCACACCCAATCTCAGGAGATCCCAGAGGTAGTCCGAGACTCCCGTCATCTGCATCTCTCCTCCCCGGAGCCGAACCAGTCGGCATGTGGCCAGGAGAAAATGGCTGCCTCTGAAATCCAAATGCCGAACTTCGGAGAAATCCAGCAGGATCTTGGAAGGCGGATGTGTCCCCAATCGGCTGGTGAGAGTACTCAATTGCCGCAGATCATTCTGAGTCAGTGAGCCCATCACTTGGACCCACCAGAGCGAACCGATCCTTGTCATGCCTAAGCTGGACATGATGGACTCCCTCAGAGCGATTGGACGATCTCCAGCCAGAGGTTGTTTTCGTCCTGCGACAATGCCTTCTGCGCCATACCTTCAAAGGCCTTCGGGGACCACAATTCCAGGACGCGCATATTACCAAAAATTTGACATTCTTTACTCACACCGGCGGCCTGCAATTGGTCTGGGCGAAGCATGATCCGCCCTTGAGAATCCAACCGACAAATCTCCCCACTTAATGCAACTTGACGCCGCAAATAGTCATAATGCTGGGCGTTATGGGGGGGATTGTCTTCCGACAAAAGTCGTTCCACGAATTTCTCCCAAGCATCCTGCGGAAACAGGACGATGTGGTTTTCCCGGGCTACGGCGTAGAGGTCGGATTGACCCCACTTGGCGAGCTGATCCCGGAATCGCGCAGGAATCGCGACCCTGAATTTCTCATCCACCGCATGTTTAAAAACCCCGAGAAAAGTGACCATCAACCTGCTCCTGGGAAACGCCCCCTTATTACCCCATTTTGCCTATTCAAGGCGTAATTTTGCCCCTCATCGCGCCATATCATAATATCGAGGATAACACCTCATCGTCAAGAAATAGTTGAGACTTTTCGTCCTAAAAGAGGACAATTCTATTCCGAAAATGTATAGGCGCTAAGACGATCGATTGTTCGTGTCGTTAAAATGGGTTATTGGGAAGAGAAAAGAGGCGGAAACACAGCAATACGAACATTTGTTTGTTATTTATAGCTCTTTCAAAATATCGAAAAGTTGATGAGTCAGCGCTTTCCTCTCAAAAGGGGCCAGATCCTCCCGTTGGGCTCCATGTTCCGTCTTACCCTCACGAAAGGTCTGCCACCGGCTCTCCAGGCAATCGAGAATCTCAACCCCTGACCTCGGCGAAAAAGCCCAACCAGCACCCAAATCACGGGTCAATCGAACCGCATCGCCCTCTGGGTCGGCCAATGTCAGCAAAGGTCGGCCTGATCGCAAATACTCCCAGAATTTACCAGGGAGTATCAGCCGGCCCCGCTCCCCCTCTTGCTCGAGTAAAAGGAGAAGGTGCGCCGTGCCGAGCCAAGCGACCCCCTCCCGATGTCGGCACGGGGGCAGGAAGCGAACGTGACCCTCCACACCCGCCCGTAACGCCTCGGCTTCGTGGGTCGCATAATGGGGTCCGACGCACACCAGCTCGATATCTTTCTTGGCTTCAGGCCGGCGTCGCAACAACTGTGACAGCGGTTCAAGCAGGGGCTGAAGAGGCCGTTCGGGATTCAGTTGTCCCAGATGCAGGATTCGAAAACACTCAGGCGGAAGCTCGGTCTTGAAGTCACGAAAATCACCCTCATCGAATCCGTTCGTCAAGACGACAAATTTCCCGGGATCGATTGACGGATAACGTCCCACGAAATCCTCGCGGGTCATATAACTTGTCACAATAATCTTGTCAGCCCGTTCAATGACAGCCTTCTCCATAGAATGATGGATCTTTTTATGGATTGCCGTCGGAGGAGCGAAGCTCAATCGTTGGGTCCAAGGATCCCGGAAATCGGCGACCCATGGAATGTCAAACTTTCGGCATAAACGGAGTCCGGCAAGATGAGTGGAATCGGGTGACGACGTTGTCCAGAGAATATGATCCGGCTCCCGCCGCAGAATCTGAGTCGCACAGCGACCGGCCAGCAATGACCATGGCAGATAGGCATCCGGAACAAGACCCAGACCGGCGACCCAGCGCAACCCTCGGATCCAGCTTGTGGATCGGCGCTTCCCCTTTCCACCCCCCCCCATTGGAATTGGATTTTTGACGCGATGCACCGTGACGCTCTTTGGAATTTCTTTTGTAAGGGTGGCGTCACGAATCCAATATCCCGTTTCATGGGCCGTAACCACCGTCGGACGGACACCAAAATCAGGCAGGTACCGGACAAACTTCAATGTGCGCTGAACACCGGCGCCGCCTAGAGGAGGAAAGAAATAGGCAAGAACCAGTAATTTCAAGGACCGCAATCTCCATCGAGGACAGCGAATGGAATGGAACGGAAACCCTGTGATGACCGAATCCGCACAATGTACAACCCCGCAGGAACCATTCGTCCGTCGGCTCGACCGTCCCAAATCACCTCACCGGAACCGACATCATCAAACACCGCCAAATGGCGCCCTTCTGTATCCAAGATAACGCCACTCACCCGGCTGGGAAGACCGAGGATGCGGAGCGATTGGCTGCATTTCGGCTGGTAGGGATTCGGATAGACTCCCGGACGTTCCCTTCCTTCGGTCACCGTGCTGCTGGGTCGCACCATTGATAAACCCCAGGCCGTCCCAAGCCAAAGTGAACGACCATCTGGGTCAACCGTCATCGTCTCTATGTCGGGATGAACGAGTTCTGGAGAATCATAGGTATATTCATATGTGAAACCTCCGAACCCGTCTGGTAAAACCCGAGTAACGCCACTATTTTTTGTCGCAATCCAGGCGCCTCCCTCAGCGGTCGGAATAATATCTTTGATCTCGCTCGCCGGGAGACGGTTGTACCCTTGTGTCAGATAACGGAGACCATAAATATCCTTAACCCGGGTGACACCGGATGTGCTACCAACCCAAACGGCATCGGAGCCCACCGCGATACAGGTTGTCCGATCGCCAACCGGTCTGCGTTGAACTTGGGAACTGGAATAGTGAATCCAGTCGTCATCCGTCGTAAGAGGCACTCCATCAGAACCCAAATTCCAGCGTGAAAAACCTTGATCGACATAGCCGATCCAAAGAATCACCCCTTCAGCTGCAATAGCTCTAACATTATTGCTTTGGAGCTCTGCGCCCATCGTCGTGGTTGTCAACTCAATCCAGGTTGAATCTGAGGGATCCAGCCCGGTGACACCAAAGGCAAACTCTGTATTCTCGCTGGATGAAGCAAACCAAAGTCTTCCCCGCGCATCCTTTGTCATATCCTTGATATTGGTGGCTTGAGCATATTGGGAAATACCGTCAGGCCGGATCACCTCAACGCCGAAATCAGGCAAGGTCGAAGAAGTACCGCAGCAATTGCCCAGCCAAATGGCATCCCCATCGACGAGCAGGCGCCAGGTCCAAGTATTGGTCAATCCAGAAGTTCCCTTAACAATGGTGGACCAATTCCCGTTATCCCTTATTGTCAATAGCGGCTGCTGCTGTGGTTGAGCGGTGGAAGTCCAAAGACGGCCGTCTTTATCGAAGGTGATATCCCGATAGTGATGCCGCCTATCAGGACCCAGCATTCGATGCTGGACCCATTCTCCACCGAGACGTTCCCACAGACCGTCTTCCGAGTCGGCGAGACCATTGGAATTTCGGGCATTGGCGCTGGCGCCCGCCCATAACCGGCCTTGCTGATCGCGCGCCAGACTGGAGACGGGAGGAGCCCCCGCCGCCGCTGTTATCCACTGCTCACCGGCCGGGTCGAAGTAGTAGACACCCGTTTTGCCGGCGAGCCAGAGAGTATCGGCCGCGGAGTATAAATCCATCCAAAGTGGTGATCCCGGCAGACCTGCCTCATGCCCGATCCATTCATCGCCGTTCCAGATACCGATGAAGTCATCCGTAGCGACCCATATCAACTCATCATGGACGGCAAGATCGCGCAATGTTCGATTCTCCAGTCCCTGCGATCGGTCTTCCCACCGTCCAAGCTCAAAATTGAGCCTGACGACTCCGCCCAGATACCCTTCTTCCGTCACGGGTCGGCCGCCGATCCAAAGTTCACCTTGAAAAATTTGCCCGGTTCGAAGGTCCCAACTGGGCACAGGATCCAGATCAAGTCCCTCCAAACTCATCCAGACAAGAGAATCACCCTGAAAAACTGAAAATCCACCACGGGCGAGAACCAAGATCCAATCATCCTGTTTTATAAGATTGACGATGTCATCGCTCGGTATCGATTCCAGCAATGAAGTGAACGGCATGAAGATCGAGGATTCCACATCATAAATGGCGATCCCCTGCGTTTCTGTCCCGTACCAAATTTGATCGCCGGGGGCGCCAATGGCGCAGGTCAGCGTATCGCTCGAAAGACCATTCGCCGCCCGGTTCCATTGACGGAATTCGCCCGTCTCGGATTGATAGAAGAGAGCTCCGCCCGAGGTTGCACAATAAATCCCATCAGAGAGAGGAACGACGCCCCGGATATCATTCGCATAAATGTACGTCTGCCATGATTCCGCGGCACCATGTGATGAAGGATAACTGAGAAGTAAAACAATCAAGATAAAGAGACAAGTCAGACACCCGTGCGAGGATGATCTTCCCAAACACCCTTTGCTGGTATTATACAAACTCATAACGCTCCTGCACCGTCGGTTCGGCTCATTTCATGGCCAGCGGTTCTCTGACCCCAAAATATTCTGAGATCCTCTTCAAAGCTCCAGCGAAGGACGTAATATCGGTTGAGCCGGCGGTAATCCACGTGGGCGTTGTAAATCCAGGGATCAGAACCCCAGAGCCCCATAAGCCCCGGTGGAGCATCAGGAGCATCTTTTCTTTCTGACTCTACGAGACCATCCCAAATCTCCACGGGAAATGGGTAGATACCCACAATACTCATCCGCCCTCCGATTACATTAGGGAGTCTAGGATACAATGCCATCCATCTCAAGATACGGGTCAGACCGGTTTCTTTGACATATCTCCTGAGATCGAAGATTCTCCCTTTTCTACCAATCGATTTCCTTGTTTCCAGCTTCGGCTTCCCCCTCAGCAAGGATAGATTGATGAGATGAAGTGGAAACCCCAAAATGAGAATAGGAAGGGCAACAAGCAGATCCATCGTTCTCTTGAGCGGTGATGAAACGCCTCGACCCCTGCGCCCCCCAATAGAAAGCACCGACCACCCAAAAAATCCCTCAATCCGGGATCCGGGAACTAAAAGTCCCTGGCTCACCGGAACCAAACCAACCGGCACACCCAGCTTCGAAAGTGGTTCGATCACCTCCTCGAGGATAGCCCGCGTTTTCTCTGTTTCAAAGACCAGGACCTCACCGATTCGCTCTCTCTGGACCCAGCGAATCATCTCCTCAGCCGGATTCAGGATCTCACCGGATGGATGTCGCTCAAGAGTTTCTGGCTGAAAGCAAATGGGTTCAATCCCCGTCCGGCCTTGCGCTTCACAGGAGCGCTGGAATGTTTCGATCTGCGACATGGAGCCGACAACAAGGAATCTCTTCAACTGCAATCCCTGCCGTTTGACCTTGCGGACCAGTCTCCTCAAACAACCCCGGCCCAGTCCGACAAACAACAGGGTCAATGGAAAGTATAGGGCCACAATGACACGGGAGTAGGTTCGGGTATGCATGAGATATGTGGAAGCCATCATGACCATCGATATAACGACCATGGCCCGAACCAGTTGCCACCACCCATGAAATGGATCAAACCATGCCCTTGCACGGTATAAACCGAATCCAATAAATGCCAGTAGACCGACAGTATTTGCAAAGAATAAGAATCTCAAATAATCACTCAAAGGAAACAGCGGATTCGCGAATAAAGCGCCAAAGAGAGCCCGCAATGAGTATGCGGCAAGAAAGGCCGCCGTCAGCATGGCGATATCAGAAATTACGGTGACGAAGGTTCGTATTTGAGTTGTTTTTAATTTCAGAATGTATAATATCATGCTCCATTTTTCAGTATACCGGAGCCATGATTCCAAATGTCTTCTCATCCCGAATCCAAGGAAGCCCTTTGCACTCTCTCTGCGATGATGATGGTACATCGTGGCATCCGGGACATAGAGTACCCGCCAGCCTCGTTGATGAGCCCGATAGCACCAATCGACATCTTCAAAATAGAGGAAAAACCGTTCGTCCATCCCACCGACGTCGTCCATCATCTTTCTGCGGATCATGAGGCTGCCGCCGATCATCCAATCGACATCCCTGGACGTGGCATGATCCCAATCAGACATAAGATGATCCCGCAGCACACGGTGGTGAGGAAACACCTTTCCGAGAAAGGTGCGGCGAAGAAGGAGTGTCGGGATGGTATAGAATGACCGGCATGAATATTGAAGCGTGCCGTCGGGATTTAGAAGTTTGGGTCCAGCTATGCCAATACGCGGATCCCCATCCATCACCGCGACCAGCGAATCCACTGCACCCTTCATCACAAAAACATCAGGGTTGAGTATTAAAACATATTCAGCCCGCGACAATCCTATTCCAAGATTAACCGCTTTTGCATAACCAAGATTTTTTTTGGGGTTATGATACCGGCACAGTGGATGGGAAGAGCAAATCTCTGCAGCTCCATCCTCGGCGGGCCCATTATCAATGACGATAATTTCTGCAGACACCTCTGGCGGATACTTCTTGAGTGCATCCAGCCCCTTCTGAAGAAGAGTGGTCGTGCGGTAGTGGATAAATAATATACTCAGCCTAGGATTCTTGGCTATCCCTTCCGGCGGAATATCCTGATTAGAGTTTTCCCGGCTCGATTTCATTTGGATCAGGACCTTCCCTTATCTGCTTTTGGTGCCGATCCAAACCAGCGGGAAAGGGCCAAACGCCAAACCAACCAGATGGCCTCCCATACAATCCAACGGGATAATTTGCTGGCTCCCTTTTGCCTGTCTACAAATACAATTGGAATCTCGCGGATTCTCAAATTTCTGCGCCAGCATTGAAAATTCATCTCTATCTGGAAGCCGTATCCATCCGATCCTATCTTATCAAGATCAATTAACTCTAATGTTGACCGACGAAAACATTTAAATCCGCCGGTGGCATCAGACAATGGCATTCCTGTCACGATTTTTGTATAAAGGTTGGCCCCAAAGCTCAGTATGAGCCGCCTTATGGGCCAATTGACAACCGTCACCCCGTTGAGATATCGGCTTCCTACGACCAAATCACTATCCTTAATGCCCTCTATAAACTCCGGAATGGCCTGCGGATCATGTGACAAATCCGCATCCATCTGGATTACGCAATCCACATCCATTTCTATCGCCCTTTGAAAACCGGCGACATAAGCCGATCCAAGCCCCATTTTCCCCGGGCGCCGCAGAAGAGAAATCCGTGGGTCACTCTTCCCCATCTCTTCTACTATCTGTCCGGTCCCGTCGGGCGAGCCATCATCCACGACCAGGATCTGAAGATCATATGGATGATCCAGGATCTTGGGGATGACGACCTGAATATTTTCCCTCTCATTATAGGTGGGTATAACGACTAGTGTGCGCATCGTTACCGGCCTTCCATCCCATTCTGGATTTTAATCGCCTCTCGGAAGTATTCCACAGTTCGAATCAGGGCATCTCGTATATCAACCTTTGGTTTCCAATCCAGTTGGCGCTGCGCCAGAGTTATATCCGGCTGTCTCACTTTTGGATCATCTTCAGGGAGTTCCTGAAAGACGATCTTGCTGCGGCTGCCGGTGATTTCCAGAATTCTCTCCGCCATTTCACGCACCGTCATCTCTTGCGGATTTCCTATGTTTACCGGCTCAACGGAATCAGAGGCCATAAGTTTTACAATGCCCTCTACTAGATCAGTGATATAACCAAAACTCCGGGTTTGGGTTCCATCGCCATAGATGGTTATATCCTCACCCCGCAAAGCCTGTGTGATAAAATTCGGAACCGCCCGGCCGTCATTCATACGCATCCGGGGGCCAAATGTATTAAATATCCTTACTATTTTTGTTTCTACGCCATGATAACGATGATATGCCATTGTCAGCGCTTCAGCGTATCTTTTGGCCTCATCATATACACCACGTATCCCGATTGGATTAACATTTCCCCAATATGATTCTGGTTGGGGATGGATGAGGGGATCGCCATAGACCTCTGAGGTCGATGCAAGTAAAAATTTTGCATTTTTCGCTTTCGCCAGTCCTAGGGCCTTATGCGTGCCCAGGGCGCCGACCTTAAGTGTATGGATGGGCAGCCGCAGATAATCGATCGGACTTGCCGGACTCGCAAAATGAAGAACATAGTCCAGCGCTCCCTCGACGTAAATATAATTCGTTACATCATATTGAATGAAGGTGAATTCAGGACTTCGAATATGAGCAATATTATCCGGTGAGCCTGTGAGAAGATTATCCATGCAGATAACCTGATGCCCCCTCTCCAGCAGACCGTCACACAGGTTTGATCCGATGAATCCTGCGCCACCGGTAATTAATATTCTCACCTCATTACTCCTTTCAATTGTCCTTGACATCCTCTGGCGGAATTCTTTTCCGCACCCTATAAGGACGTTCTCTCTGCAAACCCGCGATCATCTCACCCAACAAGCCCATTGTAACAAATTGAATCCCCAGAATTATGAGAACAACACCAAACAGCAATAATGGGCGAACTCGAAGGCTATGCTCAATGATCCAGATGCAGGCCATATAAATATTTATCAGAACACCGATCCCAAGAAAGGCCACACCCATCCGGCCGAAAACATGAAGCGGACTGCGTTGATGTGATGACATGAACATCACTGTCAACAAATCAAGGAATCCGTTTAGGAAGCGTTCAGCACCGAATTTCGAAGTCCCGAAACGCCTTCGGTGATGAATAACCGCCTTTTCACCAATGCTAAAGCCTTGGCGCGCCGCCAGAACAGGAATGAATCTGTGGAGCTCACCATGCAGTTCCAGTTGTTCCACAACTTCCCGCCGATACGCCTTGAAACCGCAATTGAAATCATGTATTTTTATCCCGGTAACAATCGATGTCACGGAATTATAAAGCCTTGACGGCCAGACTTTTGATATTGGATCCCGTCGCTTTTGTTTCCATCCCGATACCAAATCGTAATTTTCCAACATTTTAATCATGTCCGGGATCTCACGCGGATCGTCTTGAAGATCAGAATCCATGGTGACAATGATTTCACCGCGGGCCGTATCGAATCCCGCCGCCAGAGCAGCCGATTTCCCGAAATTCCGTCGCAGCGAAATCACTCGAAGATGGGCATCCATACGACTCAGCTCCTCCAGCACAACCACTGAGTCGTCATTTGAGCCGTCATCAACAAAGATAATTTCATAAGTACTATCGGTTTTTATCAAAACATCGGTGAGAGCCGAGTGCAGTGCCTGCAGGGATTCTTTCTCATTATACGTGGGAATGACAATTGATACCGCAATTCTCTCAAGTGACATAATCAAAGCCCCCGCCTCAGGCAGGCATCCATCCAAAGGGCCATTTCCCGCAAACCTTCTTCCAACAGTATCTTTGGTTTAAAAGATATTTCACGGCGTGCCAGTGCAATATCTGCGCCCGTATGCAGCGGATCACCTGCGGGTCGTTTTTCGTACTTTATCCGTATTGACTGACCTAATATCTTTTCCATAGTTTTTAATATTTCGTTGATGCTCACCCGGTGGCCCCCGCCTATATTATATATCCCATTTTCAGAACCCTGATCCATTGCCTGAATGGTTGCATGCACAATATCGCCGACGAAAGTTACATCCCGGGTTTGATTTCCATCACCAAAAACAAGAATTTCATTATTTGTCATAATAGCGCGAAAAAAACGATGAAAAGCCATGTCGGGCCGTTGTCGAGGACCGTAGACTGTAAAATATCGCAGAGCCGCCACCGATTGCTTAAAACAGCGGTGATATGCCATGACGAGATGTTCGCCCGCCAGCTTGGAAACTCCATAGGGCGACATCGGCCGTTTCGCATCATCCTCCCGAACCGGCCGACCCGGCATCTCTCCGTAAACAGATGAGGAGGAGGCATAGATTAACCGGCGCGGGCGGGTTATGATACATGCTTCTAGAAGTCGCTGAGTCGCTAAGACATTTTGACGATCATAAATTCGATAATTCTCGCCCCAGCTGTCCCGCACGCCGGGCCTGGCCGCCAGGTGGAAAACGAAGTGCGCTCCTTTCAGGATTTCAGTGAGATCAATTTCCATCAGGTCTCCATGAATCCATTGGAATTCACGACGGGCCTTCAGTGACTCTAGATTCCACTCTTTAATCCTGCAATCATAATTGTTGTCCAGTGCATCAATGCCTATAACACGCCATCCCGCTGATAGAAGAGCGTCGCTCAATTGTGAACCTATAAATCCCGCGGCTCCTGTTACAATACAAGTATTTGACATTTTCCCCACATTACCGGGGGTGTGCAACCCCGGTGGAATCTAAAGTTTCAACGATGATACGCCGTGCGTCTAGGAACGCGGCATCATCCGGTTTAAACCGCAACCATCGATCAAGAATATCCAGCGCCAATCTAGGTTGATCAAGACTTACCAGGAATTGAAATAGATTAACATAACTTTCCCGGTCCGCTGGATCCATATTCAGAGCGCTTTCATAAGACCGCAACGCATCATTGTTTTTGCCCTGAGCCTCTTGAGACAAACCCAATAGTCTCAGAACTTGGACATCGCCATCACCCTGTTTCACCAAGTCCATGAATGTGGATTCAGCTTCAGCATAGTTTTGCATCCGGTAATAGATGACTCCCAAAGTATAACTTGTTCCAGGATAGGTCGGGCTGATGTTTTTTGCTTTTTCCAAGGCTTCCAACGCCAAACGCCGATTCTCTTCGTCTCCTCCGCGCTGCACATATCTGTGCGCTATCCCAACCCAACCTGAAGCGTAATTTTGCACCAACTTTGATGCGGTTTCATCCTTGTAAATAGAATCGTCGTGTTTACCGTTCTCATCCAATAATCCGCGATAGGAAAATACTTCGCCCAGATTCCTTTGCGTCAATTCCACATCGATCCCGCCCTCTCCAGGTTTCCGGACGGAAAATACAAGTCCTTCCTGAACCAGGCGATCCTTTAGTCCACGAAGATCCGGAACGGTCACAGCGATATATATCGGCCGTTTCCCATAATAAACATCAATAATTCGATGCACACAGATATCATTAACCCAGACAACTTCGCCATCCCGATCAATATAGGGACGAAGTGCGTCGATCGTCTTATCATCCCACCCAAGATCTACTTTCGGTTCATAATCCCGAAGCTGCCGGATATACCATTGTGTTTGCAGTAGCGAGAGATTTACTACCCGGATATCCCGTCGGAGGTATTCAACCTCCTGTATATACCACAGTGGAAATGTATCATTATCACCATTAGTAAAAAGAATGGCATCAGGCTCCAGAGGGGTCAGCATGTTGCTCGCATAATCCCGCGCGATCCAAAACTTCGAACGATCGTGCTCAAAATAACCAGCTTTGGCCGGCATAAGACTCAATAGTACGGCCACCACGCCGACAACAGGCAGGATGAAACGGCTTGTACTCCTATTAAGACTATCCTTCAAGGTAAGGAACAGCTCACCGACCCCCAAACCAATCCATACGGCAAAGAATTGATAACTTGCGACAAAGAAATAATCCCTATCCCTGACTTCATTCTCTCTAAAATTCAGGTACCAAATGAGAAACAAACTGGTCGATAGGTAAAGCACCGTCATAAAGATGGCGCCTTTCTTCTCTCTGATCCAGTGGGCAACGACCCCCATCAATCCCAGGGCATATGGCAAATAGAGTTTCAGACCTCCCGGAAGGATCCCTAAATTGTACTGATCGTGCGCATACCTCCAAAAGTGCTTAGTAAATTGAATGGCAAAAGTTGTTTGCCTTTGTATGAATGGATTGGGTGGTTTATATTGATCTCTTGTTAAAACCAGCCAAAACGCCTCCCAGGTTGAAGGATCGGCTTCATTGATTCCAGGATCCAAATGGGACCGAATAAACAAATAGAGATGCACAGAAACACCCAGAAAACCAAGACAAAAAAACCAGAAGGCATAGTTCCTTCGACCGAGCGTTTTCCAAGAAAAGACAACCACCAATCCATAAACTCCTAAGGATATGGCCAATGCCATGGGAATAGACGTTTGTTGATTAAGTATAAAGAAAAGAAGGATAGATAATCCAGCCACGACCATTGACCCAAGAAACCGGAAATTAAGTACTGTACGGGAATCAATGACGGCTACAAATAAAACAATCGCCGGCAAAACAATAAACGTGCCCATGTGAATACCAATGGACAGGAACAGGAGATATACAATAAGAACCAACATACCAGGTTGCGCGGGGGAAACGGCTCCGCCTCGATCTCCCCTTTCATGCTTGTTCGCGCTCCACTTCCGAAAGCTCTCGACGCCGTCGGCCCATTTTAATGCCATCCAGACGGTGAGAATCATGACCAGACCGGAGAGACCGTAGACCTCCGCCTCTACGGCATTATCCCAGTAAGTTCTCCCAAATGCAGTGAAGAATCCAGCGACTAAACCCGCCGCCAATGCCATCCACTGGCCCCATCCTATCCGGGAAAACCTTCCTGCGGCAGGGTTCTCGGATGGAGTTTCCCAAGCTTCTTCAACCCCCGGCCAGCGCCGAAAGAATTGAATAGTGACGAGATAGACAAAAACAGCCGCAACAGACGAAGAGATAGCGGATAAATAGTTTACCCGGGTAGCCACCTCCCATATCGGAATCAAACTAAAGAGACGCCCGATGAGGACATACATCGGAGTTCCTGGTGGGTGCGGGACGCCGAGAATATGCGAGCTGGCGATGAATTCCCCGCTGTCCCAAAATGGACAAGTTATATTTAGCGTCGCCAAGTAAACGATTTGGGTTACGACAAGGACCGCCAATCCCCCCAAGGAAATTGGAGTCAGCAGGCGTTTCCACACCGGAATTTTATTCGGGGCGGCATTCCAGGCCGTGGACGCTTCCTCTTTCATCTTTGTGTGCCTTTCCTAAAACCTATTTTCCGCCAACCTCCGATTCACCGGTTACGGAACGGCCGGTGAACCGATAACATGCTCAATCAGATTCAAGGTCTCTCGTGTCGACTTTTCCCAATGGAATTCACCAGCCCACTTCACGCCCTCCCGGCTCATCCGGAGCCAGAGCTGGTTATCCGTCAACAAGCGGATCAATGCAGCCGCCAAAGCCTTCACATCGCCATGAGGCACCAGCAGTCCGGTCTCCTCATGCCTTACCGATTCTCTGAGACCCGGGCTATTGGAAGCGACAGCAACACAACCGGTGGCATTGGCCTCGATAACGGACAAACCCCACCCTTCCTTGGGCGACGTGTAGACAAGAATACGACTTTTATGAAGAAGATCCAGCTTATCGCGCCCCATCCGCATCCCCAGAAAACGGACGGAATCCTTCAAGCCCATACGCGTCGTCAGCTCTTCCAGCTGCGGACGGTAATCCCCATCCCCCACAATCCAGTATTGGGCCTTAGGAACGGTCTTGAGTATCGTGGGCATGGCCAAGATGGGAAGCTCGATCCTCTTGTATTTCTTCAACCGGCCCAGATAAAGGAAAATGGGCTCAGGAGATGACGGCCGCTCACTGGGAGGAACATGAAGATCATGGTCTATTCCACTTCGTATAAGGTGAATGTGCTGCTGAGGGATGCCGCGCGAGATCAAATCGTCTCTGGTTGTTCCGGAAAGGGCCGAAAAATGGCTTCTTTTGTAGATGCGGGGAATAAATTGTTCATATAAGTAAACATAAGCCGCCAGGAGAAAGGGCGCCTCCTTGAAAACCGTCGTCCCAAACAGATGCGGGACAATGCAAAGAGTCGGTGTGTTTTTTACAAATAGGGGGGAGTAGAATGGAATTTTATTTATATCCTCAACAACCAAATCAATCTTTTCCCGCGCCGCCATCGATCTCAGGAATAGAGCCGCCTTAAAATTGAAGTTATACAGATTCCCGACTCTATAAATCTGCATTCCATCAATCTCATCCCGCGAGGGGCCGCCGGGAAAACTGCCGCACAGAAACGATATCTTATACCCTTGGTGTTGGATTCGACGAAATATCTCATAAATGATGACTTCAGCGCCACCCCACTGCGGATGCCTGATGTCCCGGTAGGAAATGATGAGTATATGCCGTTTCATGTGGTGTGAATCTTCCTCCCCAATACGCCTATCATCGCTGTCGTATACAATCCCCATCGGTATTTCGATAAGATCCGGCGCCAGCGTCGTCCCATGGCCGAAAGGGGCCATATCTCAGGCGGATATAAAGGCAATCGCGCCAACCCACTTCGGCGTAGCATGAAACGGATGCCGCGGTAAAAAAGCCCCGGCACAAACCAGGCGCCATAGGTTCGAACAACTTGAAACCCATGCTCCCGCATGAGGTGTTCCAATTCCGCAGGTGTAAATTCAGTTTCCCAGCCTGCAAACCACCTGCCAAGGGCAATCAGAATGTGCTTTCCAAACGTGTACAAATGGTACTTTTGAGGTACATCGGCGAGACAATAACCGTTCTTCGCCGTTATCCGAAAATTATCCCTCAGCAAATCTCTGGGCTCACGAAAGTGCTCGAGCAGTCCCTGGTGGAAAACCAGATCAAAGGTGTTATCCCTGAAGGGTGATCGTGTCGCATCCGCACAGACACAGATGACCTCCGCTCCGTCTTCCTCAGCCAATCGGCGGATAACCTGAAACGAAGAGGCAACATAATCCAGCAACACTACTCGGGCTCCATTTCGAGCCAGAATGAGACTATCTCGGCCAGAGCCAGCGCCGACTTCGAGAACCCACTTGTTTTTTAAGGGAAGATCCAGGAGATGCTTTAACAATCTATCTTCATTCGAATAGATTTCTTCTACCTGGGCTTCCTGCCGCCAATAGCGCTCCCAGTGCTGCGAGGTGGATTCTTTCATGCCCCGCCTGCGTCTCCTTCCAATTCTCCCGGTCTAAAGTGCCTGGCGATGGGATCCAGGACCCCATTTACAAAGGCGGGAGATTCATCCGAACCATAGCGGGTCGCCAGGCGCACCGCTTCATCCAGGATGATCCTGGCATCAATAGCGGTTTGCCACTTGAGTTCGACACCCGCCAGACGGAGAATCGCGCGCTCGACCAAGCCCAAACGTTCGGCATCCCAGGATTTCAAAACAGATGAAATGACCTGATCGATCGGCTCAAGTCCCTGCTCGCATGCCGCCGTCAATTGCAAGGCGTACTCGCGGCCCTCCATCGTCAACCGAAACTTCCCAAGGGAAAGCTCCATGATCTCCAGGAGAGAATCCCGAGTAACACCAGATTCATAGAGGGCGCGAAAAACCAGTTCTCTCGCCTTTCGACGCCCGCCCCTTCTTTGTAGATCGTTTAATTTCACTATATTACCGGACTATCATCTTTTCCGGGACCCCGGTTTTTGTCCGGCCTTCGGTACAAGATTCGCCATCTCGATGGCCACAGACGCAGCTTCATATCCACGACCGCCGCCCTTCATTCCAGCCCGGTCAATTCCCTGCTCCATGGTATCGACGGTCAGGACACCGAAAATCGTGGGGACTTCCGTCTCTAAATTGATATGCGCCAACCCTTTTACCACTTCACCGGCAATGTACTCGTTGTGCGGTGTCTCGCCTCGGAGAACGCACCCCAGGGCCATGATGGCGTCGTAAACTCCGCTCTTCGCCCGAAGTTTCGCAACAAGTGGGATTTCAAAGGAACCAGGAACCCAGTAGATATCCACATCCGTCTCTCGTCCTCCATGTTGCTGAATACACTCCAAGGCGCCTGTAACGAGTCGATCGGTGATTATTCGGCCATACCGGGACGCCACGATACAGAATTTCTTGCCTTTGGCATCCAATGTCGCTTTAAACTCATTTGCCATCACTCCATCCTCCGTCTGCCCACAGGCGCTTGCGGCTTGTGTCAATCCGATCGGGAACCTTCCTCGTCCTGAAGGGTCTCATCATGTCCACTGCCGAAAAGATGTCCCAGTTTGGTTCTCTTTGTCTCTAAGTAGTGACGATTCTCCTCTTTTGGAGAGATCTCAAGAGGAATCCTTTCGACGATTTTCAGTCCATACCCTTCCA
Source organism: Candidatus Eisenbacteria bacterium (assembly GCA_018831195.1). Taxonomy (NCBI): domain Bacteria; phylum Candidatus Eiseniibacteriota; species Candidatus Eiseniibacteriota bacterium. Next base: position 62,879 of record JAHJDP010000107.1, read on the forward strand.
ATCCCGCCCTCTTTTTTGGATTGTTGGTCATCAGCCGAATCTCTCGGACGCCCAACTCAGCGAGTATTTGGGCCCCGATACCATAATCACGCTCATCAGGGCGGAATCCCAGCTTCAGATTGGCTTCCACCGTATCCAATCCCTGATCCTGGAGATGATAAGCCCGAATCTTGTTTTCCAGACCTATCCCCCGTCCCTCCTGCCGCATGTAGAGGAAAACACCGCGTCCCTCTTTCCCTATCCGCTCCAGCGCGAGATCCTTCTGTTCACCACAATCGCAACGATGACTTTCCAGGACATCCCCGGTAAGACATTGGGAATGGACCCGGACCAAAACCGGTCCCCCGGATGATACATCTCCCTTAACGAGGGCGACATGGACATCTCCTTCCAGAACGCTCCGGAAGATAAAGAGTTCAAAATCCCCAAAACGAGTTGGGAGGTGTGTCCGCACAATTTTTCGGATCAATTGATCATGATGACGTCTGTACTGGATAAGAGAGGCGACTGAGATGATTTTGAGATCAAACCGCTTGGCCATCTTGCGCAAATGTGGCAACCGGGCCATCGACCCATCCTCATTCATGATCTCACACAGAACTCCGGCGGGAGTCAACTGAGCCAATCGTGCAAGATCAACGGCCGCTTCGGTATGTCCGGCTCGCCGAAGGACTCCACCCTGAGCCGCCCGAAGGGGGAAGATATGCCCGGGTCTCGCCAAATCTTGAGGTCGGGTCCTGGGATCAAGCAAAGTCCTGATCGTCACAGCTCGATCCTGCGCGCTGATTCCGGTCGTGGTCTCCCGGACAGCATCAACACTTACCGTAAACGAGGTTCCCATCTTGGATGTGTTCTCCGAAACCATTGGATGGAGATCGAGTTCTTTCAATCTCTCCTCAGCCAATGGGACACAGATGAGACCCCGACCGTAGAGGCTCATGAAATTGACCGCCTCCGGCGTCACCTTATCGCCTGCCATGATAAAGTCGCCTTCATTCTCGCGATCCTCATCATCGACAACAATAAGCATCCGGCCGGCGCGGATCTCCTCGATCGCCTCCTCGATTGAATTGAGCTCTTCTGGGTCCTTTGAATCCCTCATAACCTCTGTGACTCCCTCAGTGCTATCCATTATATCCATCGTAAAGACGCTCCACACCTTCTGTTCAATGATCTCTTCCACCTGCATCATCACATCTTAGGATTTTTGAAATCGTTTCCGTTGAAATGTTATCGTTTTCCAAAAAACGGAGAAGATATCGGGCCATTAAATCGACCTCGACATTTATCATTTCGCCGCTGCGAAGTCGGCCCAGTGTCGTTCTCTTAAGTGTTTCTGGAATCAGATGAATTTCACATCCGCGAGGCACAATTTTGCCGATGGTGAGACTGACTCCATCCAGGGCGATCGAACCCTTCTCAGCGATGAAGCGCCTGAGTTCTGCGGGAATTTCCAAGATCAGCCTTCTGGAGGCGCCGTCTCTCCGAATATTGATGAGGCGGCCCAGGCCATCAACATGCCCCTGTACAAGATGGCCACCCAATCGAGCCGAGAGCCGGAGAGCCCTTTCCAAGTTTACTGGGGTTCCTTTACGCCAAGCACCGGCATTGGAGCGTTTCAAGGTTTCTTTCATGGCGAACACCTGAAAAGTGTAGGCGGCCGGATCCATCTTCTCGACGGTCAAACAGACGCCACCAATCGAGACAGAATCACCGGTGGATAATTCCTCCATGACCTTATGACCCTGAATCACGAAACGCTTCCCCCCGGACTCGACTCGGGCGGAATAGATCTCTCCGATCTCTTCAATGAGTCCTGTGAACATTCTTCCTCCGGGGATTCCATTGGTGAATGAGCTGCTCTGAAGCCAGAGAGGGCCAAGCCACGATAATATCTTCTCCCATTTTTCGAATCTGAGGGGGCGCCAGTTCGACCCCCTCCTTCAAATTGGAGATCCCGAGATCACCCAACCAGGTCCAATATCCCCCAAATAGCCGGGGAGCCTGAACTAAGATCAGCCGGTCCATCAAACCGTCCGCCACAAAGGATGTCGCTATCTCCCTTCCCCCCTCGCAAAGCAAATCAAGGAGCCCTTCACGGGCGGTCCTTTGTAGAAAGGCCCTTAAGCAAATAAGACCATTTTCTGTCGGGGGGAGAACCCAGACCCCGATGCCGCGTTCTCGAAAAAAGTCACATTGTTTCTTTGACGCCCCATCCGTTGTGACAAGGATCGTTTCGGCATCCTTGCCAAGAATCCGGGCATCCTGAGGTATCCTCAAATCCTGATCCAAGACGATCCGGACGGGTTGCCGACCCCGAAGCCGGTGATCTGTCAGGAGAGGATCATCGGCTAGAACCGTCCCGACACCGACAACGACAGCATCGGATCGTCGCCGAACACGATGAACATAGCTCCGTGAGGTAGCACTGCTGATCCACTTTGATAAACCGTCTCCCACCGCACACCGGCCATCGGCGGAAACGGCCAGTTTTAGGGTCAGATGAGAACGCCCAGCCAGTCTGTGCAGAAAATAGGGGCGGTTCAATTCCCTGGCTTCCTTTTGAAAGATTCCTGTATCTACCTGGATTCCTCGAGTTCGCAAGATTTCAACACCTTTGCCGCGAAGCCGGCGGTCTGGATCGAGGGTCGCCACCACAACTCGCCTTATCCCGGACTGTACAATGAGATCCGTGCAGGGTGGCGTTTTCCCATGATGTGCACAGGGTTCTAGTGTCACATAGAGCGTATCACCGTGAGCGTTTGAGAGCGCCTCCGCTTCAGCGTGGGATCCCCCAAAAAAGTGATGATACCCCTGCCCAACGATAGAACCGCGGCGGACCAGGATGGCGCCAACCCGCGGATTTGGATGGGTCCCGCCAACGCCCCGCCGCGCCAATGCCAGGGCTTGCCGCATAAACTTCATTTCATTGTCTGCTTTGTACAACAGGGCTCTCTCCATAATCAACGGCCGCTCAACCCCGGGGCCATGGGATTGAACGGCCGTTGAAGAGTTTCCTCAAAGGTCAAGAATTCTAAAATACCAAGTTGTGAGGATGACTCTCATCCCTCTTCCATCCCGACTTTAACGGTCGGCTCCTGATTTTCACAAGATCAGCCCCAGCTATAGGGGTTCGCGGGCTATCACCGCCGATCGGGGATTTCACCCTGCCCCGAGGGAAAATTCTCTATTATAAAACTTTATCCTTTTCGTTCACCTCCTCATAACCGACATCGGTGATCTCTTTCTCATCCCACGGGAATGTGGATGATTTTGAACCAGCTTTTGATGTCCGCCGGTCAGCACCCTCACCGCTTCTCTTCAACGATTCATGGCTCCCCAGGAGTCCGCGTAAAAGTTTCCAAATGATCCTAAGAACGAGAAAGGCGATGACCCAGCGCAGAAAGACCATAATCAATTGTAAGCCCCTCCGCTGCGAAATCGATCTAACATGCCAGTCGCCGAAAATGTCAACGGGATCCCTATTCAATCAGCCCGGGTGAATCTGTTGATGAGTCGGAAGATCTGACACCCAGGCTCCGAAGATAGTTTTCAATGATTTCTTCGGCCACGGAAACATCTTCAGGAGAAACCAGAACCCAGCCCCAGCTACCAGATAGAGTCATGGCCACACCACCATATCCCGGGACAAATGATGATCGCACGACGGCCGCTATACCGACATCTTCGAGAACAGCCTGCACCGAGATAGCGGCTATTTCATGCGGAGCGTTGTAGACAGAAATTAATTCGCGCCAATGCAAGGCATGGGAAGACACTTCGGAATCACTGTCCTCAAATGTTGCCCATCTGTCCTTTGGGAAGCAGAAGGGACAACCGTCCGCCGACTCTACGGTTCGCCGGCAGCGAATGCAGATAAGCTCCCTATCTCTTGCGGGTGAAATCATGCTAACCCTACTCCCATCTTCTACTTAACTTAAGCTGGGTTTTGGGCATTGTCAAGCGGGACAGGTATCGGGAGGGATAGGCTCTCTTCAGGAAGTCTCTATTTATAAGTCAATGAAGAGGATATGGTCGACCTGCAGAAGGCTCCCTATGAGGGCGGCCAGAAATTGGATGAGATGGTAGATGGCTAATTTGTCTCCCAGAGATGGTCAGGGCCTGCAATCAAACAGGTAACGGCTACAGGCACACCACCGACAAAGGTGATCTCATAGTCGTCATTATCTGAGTTTTCACTGCTGGGACACTCAGCTATGGCTGAGGAGATGAGGCCGGCATTGAAAAGGTCAAGACAGCTCACACTAGCATCGATAATGCCATTATCCATGCCGTAAGCCGTGGCCGCCGTTGAAATATTCTTTTGATTGCTCATGCATTGGGCAGTCTTTGCGCGCTCTTGGAGTCGGATATAATTAGGAATCGCCATGGAAGTTAATATTCCAATCACTACAACGGTAACCATGACCTCAACCAGTGTAAAGCCGCGCTGCTCTTGTTGTTCGCTCCATTTTTCTTGTCGCAGAATCATGGCCCCCTCATTTTAATCGGTGATCCATTCGAATCTCCCGTATAAACAACAAGCACAAATCAGGCCATAATCCATGAAGTCCTTTATCATATTGTCATTCAATAGGATAGGGGCATTCTCGTGAATTTTTTTCTCCGTCGACAGGTGCTTCCTATCCGGCATTTTGCAACACTGTGGGCATTATGAAAACGGTAGAGGCCGACTGCTAAGCAGCCGGCCTCCAAGACGGGTTCAACCGTAGAGCAGGGACTAATCCTCAACTCTTCATTCTTTGCTACGAAGCGACCTCGAACTCGATCCGCCGGTTCCTAGCGCGGCCATCGTCCGTATCATTCGTATCAACCGGCACCGACTCGCCCTTACCTTCAGTGACGAAACGTCCGGCATCAATGCCCCGTTCGACCAAATATGCTTTGACAGCTTCAGCCCGTCTTAACGAAAGCGCTGTGTTGTACTCATCGCTGCCAATATTGTCAGTGTGTCCGGTGATCTTTACTCTGATCTCAGGATTCTCATTCATGATCCGGATAACATCATTCAAGACCGGAATAGGATCAGCATGGCTGATTTCAGCCGTCCCGAACTTGAAGTTGATGTAGGCCCGAGGGAACTCGATCGGCTTCTCATCCGGGCAACCATCGGTGTCCTGGAAGTTATTGAACACCTCAGCCACGCCAGGGCAAGTGTCATCAGCATCCAGAATGCCATCACCGTCATTATCCAGATCGGCACAGCCATCTTCATCACGGAAGCCATCAAAATCCTCGGCCATATTAGGGCAATCGTCATAGATGTCTGCAATGCCATCGCCGTCATTATCGGAGTCGGGGCAGCCATCTGTGTCTTCAAACCCGTCCATGTCCTCGGCCAGATCCGGGCAGCCATCATTTGCATCGGCTATACCGTCGCCATCACGATCTCTGACCCCACCGCCGTAACCGGCGCCCCAAGTATCGCAGGGATCCCCAAATTTCAGGGTCGCAGAGATGCGATGATTCTCATCCAGGAAATTTTGTGGCTCATTGATATATGCATAGTCAATTTCCAGGAAGTTTAGACGGAATCCGATACCACCGGCGAATTTGCCATCATCGGCGCCGAGGCGCAAAGCCGCCCCGATATCCTCAGATAGAGGCACACTTGCCTCTGCGCCAAAGTGGATCTTCACGTCCTCTTCATGCCGAGTCTTCTCGACATCAAATGCTCCGATGATTCCAGGCATGGGTGAAAATGCGATGCCAGCCCTGAGATTTGCTGGTATATCATTCGTACCTTCATCGCTTCCCAAGCCGGAAGCGACATCCTGGACGGCAATACCGAACCGAGCCCAATCGGTAAGCATCATTCCAGCGCCGATATCAACGGCCCAGCCATTGGCCGAATCGTCGTTGACACTGGCGCCGACTGATTGCCGCAGATACTTACCGGTGATACCAACCGAGAAGATTTCATAGGATTTGGCAAGATGTCCCATGAGGGCTAGATCTTTATAATCAAAATCACCCTGGTGGGTATTATCACCATTCCATTCCTCAATGTCGCTCATCCCCGCGGAGATTAACGACAGACCAAAGGCTCCCCAATGTGCTTTGTTGGAGAATCCCAAATAGTTGTAATTCCGGTCTAGATTCATCGCCGCGGAATACATGCCGGTAAACTGCATGCCACACGACCAATCCAATCCTGCCGGATTCCAATATCCAGCCGTTACATCATCAGCAACGGCGACAAAGGCACCGCCCATACCAAGGGCTCTAGCGCCTAGTCCCATGCGTAGGTAGGCTGCGCCGTGATTACTGGTACCGCCATCCTCGCCGGCAGCCATGCCCATCCCCGGAACCAAGAGGAATCCTCCTAGAGCGAGAAGCAAAGCCCCGGCGGTTATCCTACCCCGACGCCATCTCAACATCTCAAGACCTCCTTCGTTGAACCCGTCGTCCATTCCAGCCTGAGGGAAGGGTGCGGGGTGAAGCCCTGAAGCCCCACCCCGCGCCGGTGGAATTACTCTCTCCAGATCACGATCTTAACGTTGGTCTGCTCAACCCGGCCGGTATCAGGATCCTTCGCCGTGATGCGGACAATGTACGCACCATTGGCAAGATCCGCCCCGCCAGCCTGGCCACTCCAAGGAATCGACACGTCCTCATCCGTGCCACCGAGGAGTTCATGCGTTGCCAACGTTGTTACATAATCCCCTGCGAAGTCATACACCTTCACCGACACCTCAGCCTCCATCGAGAGGTTAAAGGTAATCTGGGCGTTGCCTTCACTAGGATTAAATGGGTTTGGATAACTATGCGCTTCCGTCATCGTCAGGATTGCGCTCTGGACCTTCAGCTCCTGTGTCATAACGGTCGTGTTACCGACACGGTCTGTAATGGAGAGATTCACCATGTAAGTACCGGTCGGCAACGGTCCCTCAACGGTACCGGTGTAATGACCGTTCACGAAGACAGGATCTGTAATGTCCATCTCCTCACCGTTTGCATCCTTGACTGAGACGCTGTAGACAGCGACACCAGCCGAGGCATCCCACAAGGTCATATCCAGCGCGATACCAGTTTCAGGATCCATTCGGAGCGGCATGTTGAACGTAACCTGCGGACCGGTGACATCCACGATGAACCGTTGTTCAACGAAGGTCTCTCCGGCATTCCGCGCATGATCCAAGATGCCCTGATGATAAAGGTGCATCTCCTGACTCTCTTCATCCCACCAGCAATCCCGTCCAACGAGTACCACATCACCATCAATGTACAGGGTATCCGTCACGGAGCAGCCGTATGTGTCACCATCGCTGTTCTCTTCGATGGTCTTATGGCTGTAGAGAGTCACCTCAATGATATCGCCGTCCTTAATGATACTGTCACCCACGATCGGCAACCTGACTTTCAACGTATCGCCCTCACGAGGACTGTACTGATCAAGTTGCGGTTCGAGGAACGGCAGCAGCTCGCCCGGTGTCCCGGTGTGGAGCAGAACTCTCTCTTCGATCTCATCGACATCGTGCTGATCATCCTCACGATCGATGAGCCAGAGGTCATACTTCAAACCGAATTCTGTGGGCAGCCAGCACCAGCCCTCGCCTCCCTCGTAGTAATCCCAGTACCACCAATCCACCCAATCCACGCCAGGAGAAGGCAGGGTTTCGGAGAGGAGATCCGCAGGATCGAGTACGCCGTCACAATTCAGATCCCTCAGATATTCCATCCGATCACGGCGGAAGAAGACACCGCTTCCATCGTCATACAACCAGACGGTCAGCATGTCTTGGTAGTCTGTTGCCAGCGGGTTAAAGTACCCGGCGACATTGTGGAAGAGAGGGTTCTGTACAAAGCCGCCCTGGAAGTTGATGTAGACCGGTGTGCGGTCGACATAGAAGTCTTCGTAGGGGCTGCCATGTCCGGCCAACTCAATCCACTCATCCGGGCCGTTCACTGCCTTGAAACGCACATTGAATTTATGCGGCAGATAGGCACCGGTTTCCGGATCCCGCAATTCATCGTACCAATCTTCCTGAATGGTCGAGTGACGGTAGACCATCTGGTACAGATTATCTGATTGATCAGCCTCTTCCAACCTGAAGACACCGTTACCCAACGCCCAGGTGATGTACTCACCGGAAGGATCGGATCCGCCGTCATCGTAGCCGAGGACGTAGGCGACCGTCAGGCCGTCAATCTGAACCTGAACCGTCGTCCAATCGACCTCCTGGCCACCCACCTCACGCAGGTACGCCGTGAAGATAGGATCGGCATCCGTCCAATTCTGCCGTCCCGGATAAGGACTCGAGGGCAGGATGCTTGTGACAACGACCGGTGCTGTCTGGTTGGGCACCACGAGTGTGAAGTATGGATTGGTTCCTGTACACTCTTCGCACTCTGACTTGTCACTCGGCAGCGTGAGATTCGAGACGCGGAACCATACACGATTCTCCTCAGGGACAGGTGTTACATCACTCAGTGTGTTACCGGTGATGTTCCAATCCGCATCCCATGTACGAACCGTGAGAATTGTTTCATCAATCGCTTCGAGATCAACACCTTCCGCAGACGCGAGATCTGCCTCGTCATAGTAGATGCTGACAACGGCCTCGAATCCCTTACGGAACCCTTCAGTATCTGAGGCGCCCAGCAACTGGACATGGTAGGTCGTGTTCTCGATCGGCGTGACATATTGCGCCTCATCCGCATTTAGATCAGGACGTTCGGCCGGAGCCAAGAGGAGGCATCCGGTATCACCGCTGAAGGCCGGGACCATACCCGAAGCACCGAGTTCACCATAGGCAACGATTGAAACCGTGCCGTTGCTGCCCAGCTGCTCGGTTACAGGGTAGACACCAATCGTCTCACCCTTCAGGTCGGTGACGAGATCGTCATCAAGCGCCGACACGCAGTAGGAGATCGTACCGCAGAAGCACGATTCATCCGACCCACCATCGCTGGGACAACCGCAAAGGAGGGCATCGGTATCGATATACGCTCTCCACTTGAGCGGATTATCGATAGTGCGCGTCATGGTGATGACCATCGGCACGTCCTGATAGATATCATTTGAGTTCTCACCCCGCATCACGAGACGCGGTACATCGTCTGCATTAGCCATCTCAGCCGTTACGACCAAGGTAGCCTCATTGACGGTGAGAATCTGTGAGCGTATCTGGGCAATGGCCAACTCGAGCGGCTCGGTCCGGACAGGTACAAAGACAACAGTGCCGTCGGCCAGTGTTTGTACCGTCACATTGAGCGTCGGTACAGGCTCGCCATCGACATCGCCGTAACGATTGCCTGCTTCATCCTTCGCAAGAGCCCGCAAAGTTAATACGGTGCCGTCTGCGAAGAGTGAGGACTCGATCCGGGCACGCCACAGCTCTTCAGTGGTGTACGGAGAATCTTCCTGTGAGGGACAGACAACCTCTTCACCTATTCCGATGTTGACCCAGCCCTCATCCGGCTCGTCACCAACGATGTCGTACTGGAAGAGAACATCGACGATGTAAGGGTCGGATTCCGCAACAGCATAGATCCAAATGTGAGTTTTCGGATCATTGCCGTGCGGCTCGAGATCAGGATCTAGGCAGGCGATACGGGCTGTCGGAGGCTCCATATCGGTGATCACGACATCCACGGTGCTGGAGTACGACTCATTGCCGCACTCATCAAGAGCGTAGGCTACGAGCCAGTAGGTGCCTTCTTCCAGACCCGTGGTGTTCCAGATCACCCAAGCCTCGACATCCGTCTGATCACCCCAATCATCCGGATCGAATTGAATCGTTCCGAGATCGTGGGTGATATCCTCACCCGCGCGCTGGACGGTGAACCAGATCTGGCTGATGTGCGTTTCCTTCGCCCGCGGCAAGTTCAGCTCATCATCATCGGCTGTTGCGAATACCTTGACCGACATACCCCGTGTGACATTGGTCGTTTGACCGAAGTCAATGGGATCCTGCGTCGGATCGGGATCCGCGTTCTCAATATTTGTAATGTCGACTGTTGGTTTCTCTTTGTCATACACGAGACCCTTCAGTTCGCCCATCACACCGTTGCCGGCGACATCGATGATCGTGGAACGGAAGTCATAGAGGCCGGTGGCAAGATGCGCCGTCACATCCGACCCTCCATCGCCATTGTCATAGATCATAAATGTCGTGGCATAAGTATTCATGATGTCGTCATGGAGCTCATCACTGGCGAACCGGCTCGTCGAGTAGGACGTAATCGGGTCACCCGTCTTCTTCCATTCCCAAACGACATCATCGATATCGTTCGTCAGCTCCGGCTGACCCGCAACTCGAGGAACCTCGATGATGACATCGAGGACTCTTCTTTGCCCGTTATTACCATAGGCAACATTCTCGTAGTCGCAGATCGTCGTCGCATCCTCGGTCGGATGGTACCAAACAAACTCCGGGGCCTCGTAGTCTACATAGATGTAGAGCGGGTCGCAGGAGGTCGGGTTAGCGGCGCCTTCAACCCAATCAGAGTTGCCGACATCATCCGTACCGACCGAAACGACCTCGTACCAGACATTGTGATCAAGAGCCTGGAGATCCCATTCGCCGAGCTGCCAAGTTGTACTATAAGTGTCGCCCACCTCAAAGACATCCGCATCGGCGAGACTCCAGTTATCCGTCGTCCCGGCCTTGCGATAGAGGAAGTCCACCGTTACGAGATCCAGATCGGAGGCGAAGTTGGTCGCCTTGATCCAATCAATCGATGCGGCATGGACGGAATCGGGATTTTCGATCGTTGTCGTATCCCCGATATTCCTCTTCATTGAGGTGATGCAAACGATCGGAGCCATCGTGTCTTCAATCGTCAGCGTGATATGGCGGCCGTCATCGTAAGCCGTGGTATAGAAATCGGCGTTGCAGACGATATCGCCCGCCTCGGCAACGAAGTCATACGACTCACCGACAACCAACGGATCGAGAGCATCCGGATTCGGCTCATTCGTAATCGGATCCGGTGTTATCGAGAGATCCAGATCCATTGAATAGGGCCGCGTGTAATCCGGATTGCCGTCATTGTTCGGATAGTCGGCGTCCCATGTCCCACTCACCGCACGGTAAGAACCTGTGACGTTCTGGTCACGACTCCGTTTGTACCAGAAGTAAACATTGTCGTCTTCCTGTTCGGTCTCGGTAAAGGCGAACAGCGTGAAGACAGAGTTCCTCTCTACCGTAGCTGTGGTCTGGATACCTTCCATATTAATATCGGCATCCATGGTCGCAATGGGCTCAGTGTTATCCACGGTGACCGGGAACCACTCCTGGTTGCCGTCGTGGATATCCTCCAAGTTCCCCTCGCCGTCCACAGCGAATGCGGTCATATGATAGAGACCATCAGGATAGACGCGCTCGCCGTTGTCATTCAGCTCCATCGTGTTCCAGATCTGGTGCCACAGATAGAGCGGGAAGAACGGTTTGTACTCGTCCCGTCCGATGGTGGTGGTGTCACCGGTCGCATCATTAATCACCAGGAAGGTGACATGATGGAGGCCGACGTCTTGCAATTCATCATCAGCCCAGGTCCGGGCGACAAGAACAACTTCCCTGGCAACCGTGCCGATATCATCGCTTCCTGTGAGGAAGGTTTCATCGTAGAACCGCGGCCAGGTGTTGCAGTCGTTACCCGCATAGAGTGCCGGCGTGCCGGCAACCACGCCCTGAGTTTTTCCTTCACTGATCACGTAATCGGTGCCGAGTGTGAAAGCGCCGTCATCGTTCAGATCAATGAAGATATCATCATCGGCATTGGGGTCATACGGGTCATCGGATATGCCATCACCCGAATCTTCAAGCCAGTATGTCTCCGCAGCGACATGGAACATCTTGGTGTGGTCCGGCGGGATGTTGTCCTCGACCGTAATGGTCGTGGACAGCGGGTGACCAAGATCAGCCTCGTTGAGAACGACATCTCTGACGACTACCTGGAATTTGTAAGCCGTATCCATGTAGACCATCGGAGCCGTCCAGGCGAATTCGCCCTTCCAGAGACAATTCTCAGTGTCGACACCCACACCTTCCCAATCAATCGAGCCGGCGATGACCCAGTTACTCGTACCGTTCACCGCATACTCGAGACGTCCGGAGAACACATCCGTGCTCGCATCCTTGAGCGAGATAACGAAGTTCACGACATCACCAGACTCAACCTGATCCGTGGGGGAATCATCTTCCCAATCCCACATCGTCGGCGTCATGGTATCGATCGTGAGATCCATGACATCGGTCTGGAGGCTGTTGTCGTTACCCGCCCCATCTACCGCTCTGCCGCGGAACTGAGCCGGACCATCATCTGCTGTGACCATGTCGGCCCAGTCTTCCACGTGGAAACGCCAGACCTGATTAGCACCGATGTCTAGATTCGGTTCGTAATCGAACATCAAAGAAGGATCGCCGCTAAGGAGCCCGGTCGTACGCCAGAACCCGGCTGGGTCGCTGGCATAGCGGAACTCAAGGTAGATCCCCTCGACATCGGTATCGGTCGTCGTGACGTAGAAGAAGACGTCGCGTGTGAACTCATCCGGCAAAATGGCAAGACTGCTGTTGCTCGGGATGCCGTCATCAGTGTACGGCGCGGTATTTGTGAAACCACCACCCCAAACATCGTAAGCCACCACCGGAGGTGTTCGATCGACGCGGATCTGGACGGAGAGAGGATTCTCAGCCTCGTTGCCGTCTTGATCCGTGGCGAAGGCCCACATGGTGTAGATACCTTCGGGCACCATGTCGGTGTCGAAGGCGATCATATAATAGGAGTCACCGGCCGGTGTCGGACCCGGAGGATCCGCTGTAAACGGACTCTCGTCGATACCAACGGTGATTTCACCTTCGAGAGCGGCACTGGCGTAGCGCAGCGTGACGAAGGCGGTGTAGTCGGGGTTCATCACTGGACCGTAGACGCTGATCGTGCCCTTGACGGCTTTCACCTCATCGGCGCCGATCGTCTCATCGTTGATCCATGCGATGTAGGCCGACGCACCCACCATGTCGCTGGCAACGGTCAGGACCTCATCTCTGTAATCGTTCATGACGGTATCAACAGCCTTCGCTCCAAACCAGACATAGGTGTCGTTCTCAGTCCACCAGAACTCATTACTGTTCCAGTCGACCTCGTAAGGAGCGGTCATGTCCCAAGGATCATCGCCGTTATCCTGCGGTGTCTGGTCGATATCGAACCAGAAATCACCCTCGGTCAAATCGGCTGTGTCAAACGATCCGTCACCACCATCCCACACCGGTGTATCGGTGCCGTCATCATAAACCGGCGGCATGGTATAAGGATCAGTTTCTTCCCAGACTTCGTCTAGGCCGGATGTGTAATGGCCGTCGCCGTTCGTGTCGGTCCAGACATGCCGTCCATCTTTGTACTGGAACTGAACATGGTGGATCGCGCCATCATCACTGGCCGTGGCGGCGACATGAACCAAATCTCCGACTTGGAACAGGTATCCATCATACGGCGCCGTCAGCGTGGCCATCGGGATGGTCCCGTCATAGGTCACAACCATCGTCACCGCTGGAGTCTGCGCATCGGAGAATCCGGAGTTCAGAGCTTCATCCTCGACGACAACCCGGATGGTGTAATCGGCGGTCGCTTCGTCTTCCTCGTCGTAGAGGCCGTCGCCATCATTGTCATAGTTGTCATCATCCGGCGCATGGAACGCTGGAATCGGGCCAACTAGAGGCGCAGCCGGTGGGAAGGGCATCGACCAGCCATCGGTCGGATCGTCATCGATGCCGAACGGGATCCAATCGATGCCGTTCGGAGTGTACTCAAAGATCACCTGAGCCACGGTGATGATGCCGGGGTTCCCCTCAAAGTCATGGACTTCAGCATAGATGTCGGTGTCGACCATCGGACCGACAATAGAGCTGGGTGCCCAGAGATTCGTCACTTCAGGCGCAATCGGATCCCAGAAGAAAACGATCGGTCCCTGAGGCGCTCCAGCGGTCTTGGCGACCGGCCAGATTGTCTCTGCATTGAGGTTTGTTCCGACATTCCCCTCATTGTCGGTCACCGTCGCGATCGCGCGGTGAACGGCATTTTGATAGAGAGTTGTCGCAGCGTCACGGTTCTCAATATGGACATACCAGAACGGCGTCGCGGGAATCTTCAGGTACGATGCATAGTTCAATTCTTTGTCAGGAATAAACTCGAAATTATTCCTGGCATCAACCACGCTGACCTGCTCATCGCCTACCAAGTCGATGATGAATCTGTAGGCCCAGATCATATCGACATCGAAACGCGCGTCGGCCCGATAGCTTCCGTCAGCCTGCAATTCCATCTCGTACTGACGGACCATCGGTACGTCCTTGGTGACAGTTTGGGTGATCTCAAGAATGACATTCTCGATCTGCGCAGGGTCCACCCGCGTGTCGTTTGCGTATGTGAGGTAATAGTCCTCAGGGTACATGGTGATCGGAATGTCAATGTAATCCATCAATGTGGTGATCTTGGTCGCCGGAACCGTGAAGGATTGCTCCGTCAGGCCCACGACCTGAGCTGTGATCGTCAGATCCACACTGGCGATCCCGCTGCCGCCCACATCCTCTGCAAGGATGAAGACATCTGTCTCTTCACCGCTCAGCTTGTTCTCGACATTGCCGGCGATCGATTCAAACAGCGGGTTGCCCGGCCAGTTGAAGTCGGGGTTCGGCAGCGTGGTGTCACGGGTCAAACCGAGAACCGTAACCATCGGCCGCGATACATCTTTTAGAACGATGTAGTTGCCTTCACTGGCGATCTGCTCGGAGTAGTCACAGGAGTTGATCACGCCGTCACCGTTCACATCGAAATGAGCGATTGCGACAAGATCATAGGCGTCGGCGTCATCCCATCCCAGGTCAGAGCGATAGGGCACACCGCCATCGGCCGGTGACCACTCGACGGAATAAGGCGCCCACGAATCGCCGGTGGCGATAGCCGTCCAGCTACCCGCATAGTTGTAATCGACGATGATATCGTCGGTCGGGGCGGGCCTGGCGGCGAAGCGCACCGTGGACCCGATGACGGTATAATAATCGGCTGTGCTGTACATGCCGATCGTGCCGCTCGAAACCCAGGTCGCCTCCACACCGTTGATCGTGAGGACAATGGCTTCTCCGATGCCGGGATTGAGAACCGTTAGGGTTCCGTCATTCAGCACGGCGTCATGAGGCCATGTCGGGGAAATCAGGGCCGGATCGATCACCTCATCCAGAATCCTCGGCGCGAAGTAGAAGGAGACCATGACTGTCGGTTCATAGGTCTCATCCAGGAGCTCGCCATGGATGACAAGCTCGTCACCCTCGGCGATCTCAATCGCGGCTTCATCCGGATCCGGACTTGAGACAAAGGCGAAGTCCTCGGCTCCGTGCAGGAATCTCTTGAATCCATAGGGATTCGCGGGGGCTTTGGTCATATTCCCATTGCGATCAACACCCATGGGATAGAACTCATAAATCCCATCGGGCAGACCGGAGATGTCCAGCACGAAATTGTAAGGGTATTCGGTATCCTTCGCCGTCATCCCCGCATCGCTCGCCGACATCCACAGGCGCTCCGCGATCGTGAGATCGTCGTAGCAGCTTGTATTGGATACGGCCAGTCGATACATGAGATCGACGTGATCGATTGCTGTCACATCCTCAGCCGTAACGAAGATTTCAAGTTCGTTGACGGAGGAATCGAGGATATCGACATCATCGCCGTCGCTGACCGTTGGCCAGACATCCACGGCGAGACCACCATCGTCGAAGACCTCGATGACGTCGGTCTCTGGACCGGCGTTTTCACCGAAGATCACAGCAACCTCATCCGTCCCGACAAGACCCATCTCATCTGTGGCCGTGGCCCTCAGAAGAATGTTCGTGTCGGTGGCGAGATCCCAAACACCACCCTCAAAGAGCGGGATGTAGACGAAGTACGGAGCACTGGGAATCTCAGGGTCTGTGCTGAGGTCCTCATTATTTACGCCGTCGCCATCATCATCCGCCAAGACCGCAGGATCTTCCTCGCTCACCATCGGGAGCAAAGGCCATCCGAGGGGTGTGTCCACCACGCCGTTATCACCAGCGGAGCGGACGAAATCGACACTCGGACCGTCATACAGGAAGTTCCCGTTGAGATCGTTAAAGAGTTCGTCATCCAGCGTTCCGGCGTCACCGTCGGTTGCCTGGAAGCCATCAGTTCCGTCGATGTCCGAGAAGAAGTCGTCATCGTCGTTCCAATCGAGGGCCGTCCAGGTCACAGTCGGCGGGATGCGGTACTCGATGAGAACATCTTCGATGTCATCATCCGCAACCTCGGCCACAAGCTTGACGAACTTGTTAACGCCCGGTACGAAGGGCGTCGTCATTGTCAACGTACCCAATTCAATAGTCGACAAATCAGGCAGCACTATCTCGGTAAGAACCACTGTTGGCGCAATGGTATCCCAAGTGAACTCCTCGACCGGTATCGGTGAAGGATCGGTGCAGGCCTTTGTCGAATCGTCGATGGAACCGGTTTCATCGGTCGCAACAGCTCTCACGAGATAGTTGCCATCGGCCAGACCCGTCGGATCCCAGTTCGTGGTCCAGAGGTCTGTGGTTCCATTATCGCCCTGCAAGCGGTTATGACGAAGGATCCAGTCAGCCGGACTCAAACTCGCGCTGGTATCTAGATCAACGTAGAAATCGAGGACATCGTCACCCGTGTTGAAGTGCACTAAGGCATCTCCAATCGTTGGGCTTCCAATGGCTACGACCTCACCGGTGTCATAGAGATTGTCCCCATCGGCATCGAGGACCACTGGATCTTTGGAGCTATAACCATCGCCATCAGCGTCAACATAGCCGTACCAACCGGCAGGACCGCCACCAGGGGTGAGATCCATGACGGGCTGGCCGGCGACATCGTAAACCGAGTAGGTGCCGTCGCCCTGATAGAGGGCCACATCACCCTTCTTGTCGGCAACGGCTTCGCCGATGATGTCGATCGTCTTCCAATTGTTTCCGTCATTCCAACATCCATCGCCGTCAGCGTCGAAGTAGTACTGCAACGCCACTTCCTTGATCTCGTAATCATGGATGTAGTGGATCGCGTACAACGAGTACGGCAATGTCATGTCTTCGATATACTGGATGTACGCGCGCAGGCCTTCACTCACGATCGTAACCGTGGTGATCTGCGTCTCGATCGTATTGCAGTTGCCTTCGATATCGCAGGCCCAGGCGCGCAGATCGTAATCGCCGTCGAGACCCATCGTGTTCCAAGCGACCTTAACCGGCTGGGTAAAGTCGACCGTCTGAACTTCGCCACCATCGGTAACGATTGTTCCAAGAACCGTGTCGATCTGCTCCCAGTCGCCGTCGGGAACTTCTCTCATCTCAAAGACGATTTTGTAAATATCATTTGTCCGATAATCGTCGGTGCCGGCTGTGCCCCACTCGTCCGCGGCATCCGCGCCGTCCGGACCCGTGCCGGGCCAAGTACCGACGTATTCACCAGGATCATCGGGCAAACCATTGGTATCGAGCACGCCTTGACCGTCGATTCCGCCGGCGGCGTCATCATTAACGGCTCGATCACCCGGGCGCATATCAAGACCACCGCACCATGTCAGAGGAACAAGTGTGATACCGGCCGTGGGGTCGATATCAACAACATCGTTATCCTCGATGCTGACCCAGATATTCACCGTGTAATCCTGAGGCAAGGTCGCGCCATTGGTGAGATCAAGATCGGAACCACCAGCCCAGGTCAACTTGGTGAGCGCCGTGCTCGGGTTGGTTCCGTCAATAACCTTCACCGTTAAGATACAGGCATCGACTTCAAGCTGCATATTGCCGAAAGCATCCTCGGCAAGAGCCCTGAAGAGAACAGTATCCGCGTTGGCGGCCGGGTAGTTGTTCATGGTGTACATGGCACCAGAAGCCGGCCACTCGATCGTGAACGGCGCATCATTATCCGTTCCGATGTCGGTCCATGTCGTACCGCCGTCATAGGACTCGGCGAAGGTGACGATCTTGGTGTCAGATTCGGCATCGGCTTCGAGCGTGTACGTTGCCGGGTGCTTACCGGCATCGTAGATCTCGATCATGGGCGTATCCAAATTGACATCGGCGAAATCAGCCGGCGGATCTTCCGTCGGTGTGTCGCCGCATCCGGGAATCATCGCCGTGGGAGCTGTCAGGTCCACGGTGAAAACCAATTCCTCACTTGAAGCCGCATTGGTATTACCTGGTTGATCCCAAGCATTCGCCCGGATTTTGTATTCGGTAATACCGTCGGCCGTGAGGCCAAAGAGGTTCGTGATGAGGCCCAAATCAAGGTCATCATCTTTCAATGTTGCATAATTAAAGACTTGTGTAGCCGTCGAATCAGCACCAGCAGTCGCTCCAAGGGCCGTCCAAGGCGCCGTTCCACCTGTCCGTGAGGACAGGGTCAGAACCTCAAACCCTTCGGGAGCCACTTCGGTGTAGGCCGTCGTGTTGGCATAGAATGGAGCCGTATTCGCGGCGCCGCCGACCAAACGGTCACCCATGACGTGCGAAGCATCGACATAGATCATACCGTTGTAGCCGGGCTGGCGGAACAGGACCATATTTGTTCCAACACCCACCTGGATGGCGACCTTCTGGCCACCCATGATTCCGTCCTCATCATTATCATAACGAGGATCGTAGCCTTCACCTTCAGGCGCTTCATCGGCTTCGTCGGTATCTCCGTCATTATCATCGTCGAGGTCATCATCGACACCGGAGCCTACCGACGTTTCACGACGCTCATCAATGTTGTACCAAGTGATCGCCCCTGTGTAGGCGTCATAGACAAAGAAGGCGTCGTTATCATTATCAGTGTAGTCATTCTCAGAGTGAATTCCATCGAGCGGAGCCACGCCGTCATCGGTCTCTGAAGTCTGGCTGGCGTCGACAACATCGGGGTCCTGAAGGTCGATACCTTCACCCACTTCGTCGATCGTACCATCTTCATCGTTATCGACGCCGTCGCTCTCGAGCGCACTCACAAGCCCCTCAGGATCGGGGCTTCCGCCCTGAGGCTCGTAGCCGGCCGGGGGTGTCCCAGCGTTCGGCAAGAGGAAGGCATCTTCGTTGTAACCTTCGAGACCCGGAGCCCCGTCATTGCCCACGTCCCTGAAGAGACCGTTGTCGTAGAAGTCTGTCGCGATCGGCTGCCACCCACCCGTCGGCGTGTAAACCTGCATCTGCAGATTCAGAACGTCATAGTCGGAGAGGGCTGAAGCCTCAAGGTTCACATAGCGGCCCAGGTTATACGTTGTCGGATCACCCGGCTCGAGAAGTTCCGTACCGCCGGCCCCACCCAGCTCGATGCTGGTCCACTCAATCGGTGTGGGAACGACATCGTCCATCTCGAGAATAAACCGCTTGGTAGGATCGCCGCCGTTAAATGTGGCGAACTGCTCAAGACTCCGGTCGAGTGTCGGATCGGGCGGGGAATCGTCAAAGACGGTGCCCACACCGTTGTCCTCAACATGCAGAACAACCGGGAGGTTGAACATTTCGACAAAGGTCGGCAGATCCTTTGACGTAATGGCTTCGGTGACATGATAACCCTGACGGATATCGCCGCGCTCAGCCAGACCCGCCTTATTGGAGCGGATTTCATACCAGCTGAACTCATCGGAATCCTGCGAATCCAGATTGGGCTCGCCGGGGTTAAAGACACCCTGCTGATCGGACTCGGCATTCACGACATCGAGGAAGGTTTCACCCTCATCCCAATCGCCGTCACCGTTCTCATCGACGAAGGGATCACCGAATGTCGGCAATTCATCACCTTCGCCGGGGTCGTTTGTGGCGGCAACGCCGTCAAGACCCACATCGTCGGTGAAGGCCACATAGTCCCAGTCGAGATCGTTATCAATCTGGTCGGCGCCCATGGAGACGAACCAGATCGAATCGGCCGGTGTGCCAAAGTTCGTAATACTGCCGGTCGCGAGATCGATTTGGGTGAAATCCGCCCAAATCGCGAGAATGGCGTTTCCGGTGGCGTCTGCAACGGCGTCGCCGTCGACATCGAACATGCCACTCGCCTGCAACCGGATATTGACATAATCCATATTGTTATAGATCCGGTGCGGATTCCACGCATCGTAGGGCTCTGCCGTCGCAACGACGAGAGACGGTTTCTCCTGATCGAAGGGAATACCGCCCGCTGCATCGGGGCCAGCATAGTTCCTTGTCGTGGCAAAACCGGCCAAGGGGCCGGCACCATCCGGATCCTGGCTCAAATCACCGTCGTTCACCGCCCAGATGTAGAGGGTCTGAGCTTGATTCGCGCCCAGCATCAACGGGGCGCCATCAGGATTCAGAACGACCGGCGCGAAGCTCTCATCACCGGCATCAACGGGGCTGTTGACCACCATAGCGCCCGCCGGAACATCACCAGTGTGATCCAAGTAGATCCTGACGGAATCGGCCTCGCAGGGCACGGCGCCGGGATCGCCATAGACTGTGTAGACAGTTCCAAAGCCCGGGATGCTGTCGCCCACAACGTGGATCACATCATGATCCCAGCTGGTGGAGTCAGCCACGGACGGGAAACTATTCACAGAGATATAGTCACGAGGCGGGCAAAGGGGTCCAACAACGAACCCGCCGAAGATCAGGGCCTCGCCACCGGTCTGGGATACCCATTGGGCGTTACCTGACCCGTCGACGGGCGCCAGAAGGAACCAAAGCTGGTCACCCTCTTCAATATCCTGACTATCCGCTGTTCTTTGAACATAAGGGGCAAAAGCCGGCTCATCGCCATCAGGATCGATCAGAATCACGATCTGCTGATTGGTGTGAAGAAAAGCGCTTGTGCGGTTCCCCACAGGAATGGCGTTGCCGATGTAGTTGTCAGCCCAGGTGACACTCTCAACCGTCGAAGCGGGAGTATCCCCCTTGGCCACCCATAGCAGATATTGGTTGCTGTCATCGATGGTCCCGGCTTCATCCCAGCCGAGGAACATTGAGTCGACAGCCGCTGTTCCATCCCAGCGATCATAGGTTAGGAGCGGATCTTCCACCGCTTCCATCCGCCATGGTCTGGATTCGTCTTCGATGAGAACCCAGCTATCGTAATCGAAATCATCACCACTCTGATCACCGGTGATCGGCGTTGCATCGGCGGCGCCGCGGATTTGGCATCCGACAGGAACGACCGTCGTGAAGCCGCGGAAGACGATTCGGCCCAAGCCTTCGGGGGAATCATAAGTTCCGCCGTCGATACCCGATTCGAAGTTGAATCCTACCACCTCGAAGTCTGTGGTATCGAGATCGGCGAAGACCAATTCTTCGTTGGTATAGATGACCAACTCATCATCCGTCGCCGTTGATGTCTGCTTATCATCGTAAATGGCGCGAATGATTCCCGGTCCACGGTTAATCGCGACCGTGTTGCCCGGCATTGTCTGGGCGGCGCCTTGATAATCATCAAGAGCGTTGACAGCGGTATTTATCTCGTCGCCATCGACGGGAACACTGCTGCCCACCACGTTGAAGGTCATATCGGTGATATAGAACGTGGCGCTGTAGGAGCCGATGAAGGGGGTATTGAAGGCGCCGCTATTGGCGTCGATACCCCAGTTGCCGTCGTCGGCAAAATGATCATCGAACCAATCCAAGAAGGAATTGGGATCCATCGGCTCGTCTAAGGTAATCCAGAGCTCATCATTGCCCGTATCGACATCGTCATGATCGTTATAGTAAGCCGCGCGAAGGATCGGACCCTGGTTCGTTGTGACCCATCTCTGCGCAACAGAGTTGTTGATATTGTCCGAATCCCAACGCACCGACGACGCCGCCAGATTCAATTCGGTCACGCCCGGGCGACACATACGGAAATGATTGGTCGCTCCAATCGCGCGATCGATATCCGCCGTTCTGTCATCAACGTTGAAGTTGACATCGATCTCGGTCGCTCCGTCCATATCGGATAGTTCGGCCGTATCCTCGAAATCGTCCCCTTCACATGTTGACGCCAAAATGTCGTGGTCAAACGTCACACGGAACAGATC
Organism: Candidatus Eisenbacteria bacterium; assembly: GCA_018831195.1. Taxonomy (NCBI): domain Bacteria; phylum Candidatus Eiseniibacteriota; species Candidatus Eiseniibacteriota bacterium. The sequence continues at coordinate 84,888 of JAHJDP010000107.1, forward strand.
ATCATCGGGATTACTGTTCAGTGCGGCCTGTAATTCCACGTCAATCATGACGGGACCCCGCTGGAAAGCAATCCAGGTGGTCTGACGGTTCCCGACATTGCCGCCGACAGCCTTGACGACGTCGGGAGCAATCAACCGGATCTGTTCCGTGCCATCGTTGACGAACCCTGCATCAAAGTCCGTCACAACGACAACATTGTTAAAGCCTCCTCCGTCGAATGCGAAGGTGGCTCCCGTCATATCAAACGTAGCCTCGAAATCATTCTCATCCGGCAAGGCATTCAAGTCCTCGTTGAAGACGAGAATGAGCTCCGGATCAGCTCCTCCACCATCCGGCCAGTAGGTGGCCGCCACTAAGTAGGGCCCACCGTCGGAGGGAAAAGCGGGATAGTTAATGACTGAGTTGTTTCGAGGCTCGACACTTAGCAAGTCCGATTGGACTGCGCCGATCCACAACCCGGCCAGCGCTATCAGCAACGCTGATCCAACGATGACAGGCGTCCAAAATTTCCGACTCATGCCGCGTCCCTCCTTCGATTCCACCGAGCGGGAACGGATTCCACGGGTGAAGCCCTTCCGTCGTGTACCGCCCTTCCATCCGGGATTCGACCCGGAAAACTGTCCAGATTCCACCGGCACCCTCCTGGGAATTACCTTACCCATGTCTTCGCTATACCACATGACACAATGAGACGGCTGGACCTCCAAGGAGGCCCGACCGCTCAACCACAATCAGCCGCGCAAGGCGCGGAAAACCGCTGAGACGACAAACCATTGCCATAAATAGAATTCATGTAAAGAGAAAACTGCAGATTTGAACACGAAAAAGGACCAATCGTCCTCAAGGACGACCGGCCGGTCTCCTCTGTAGGGAGGATGTCCTGAATTCCCATCCCGTACCCTGGTTCCATCCACAGTTCCCCAACCATCCATCCTTGGACGGGTTTGATGACTGATCAACTAGCACTTCAAACAACCGTCCGTGCACAATCGGCGCGTAAATTCTCACAGGGCTGACTCCCTGTCAAGGGCAAATTTAGGGGCGATCAGAGTCTCGTGCGACTCCAAACGCTCCATACGCCGGTTTTTTCAGGCCCAGTATGCACTCCATACATGAAAGTGCTGGAAGCCCAAAGCCTGACCGAAGTTAGCAAGGAGGGAGAATTGAGTCAATAAAAAGAATTGCCACCCGCCCGGCATGTTGATTTCTGGGCCGAGCCGAGGGCCTTTTTGGGGTCTCCCCTCCCTGGGAGTTTTGGGCTGTTGCTGCCCCGACTTCCCCCCCCAAATGCACCTAGAAGCCGAGTCTTCCTCTTGAAGCAACTATCGGCCCGGACCGGGTTCACTTTAGCCAAAAGTCCAAAAAATATATGTGGGAGGGATTAAAAAAATCATAAAGAAAGGATGTGAGCCGCCTGGGACTTGAACCCAGGACCCTCTGCTTAAAAGGCAGATGCTCTGCCGACTGAGCTAGCGGCTCATGGAACCACATTGAATGGACCGCAAGAAAGGTCTTCGAGAGGGACCATCCAAAATTCATCGTACAATGCTTCAGGATTTTCAACAAGTAAAGGAATCGGATGCATCCTATCCGACGCGGATCAGGGATTCCCGTTCGGGACCGACCGACACCCAATCAACGCGGCAATCCAACGTTTCCGCGATCCGTCGCACATACATTCGGGCCGGTCTGGACAGCCGGGTCCAATCCGATCCGGCCGGAAGAGGCTCGTTCCATCCCTCCACCTCTTCATAAACAGGTTGTACTTTTTTAAGTGTCATCGGGCTGGCGTCTGAACGCTCGACGCGACGCCCGTTCAGCTGATAACTTGTACAAATCTTCAGGGGCCGCATCCCCTGGAGAATGTCCAATTTTGTTATGACCAAACCGGTGACGCCGTTCAACTCCACGGCCCGCCTCAACAAGACAAGATCCAGCCACCCACACCGCCGCGGCCGACCGGTGGTCGCCCCGTATTCTCCAGCCCGCCGGCGGAAAGGCTCAGCCGTGGCTGCTTCCATCTCGGTAGGAAAGGGCCCTTCTCCAACCCGGGTTGTATAAGCCTTCGCGATTCCGATGATGCGGTCGACCGATGTCGGCGGCAGGCCAAGTCCGATGCAAACAGATCCAGAAATAGTATGGCTGGAGGTGACATAGGGATAGGTTCCATGATCCACATCCAATAAAGCACCCTGCGCCCCCTCGGCAAGAATCCTCTCTCCCCGCTTCACGGCATCCAGGAGAATCCCCGTCGTATCCTCCAGCAAAGGTATCAACTGTTCCCGGATTTCGAGAAAACGGCGGATCAACCCCTCCACCCCTCCGGCCGCCTCCTCTGGTAAAGGGGCTCCCTTCGCCAGGCGCTGGGCATCCCAAAGCTCCCAAGCCCTCTCGAGCCCCTCCCGCAAGGGGGCCTCGGCGAGAAAGGCCTCCATTCTGAGTCCCCGGCGCGCCACCTTCCCCTCATAGGAAGGCCCGATTCCCCGCCGGGTCGTGCCGATCGCTTCATCAGCTCTGGAGAGGCTTTCTTCCCATCGATGGATCGGAGTCACACAATGAGCATGCCGGCTGACCTGGAGTCTTTTGGTCACATCGATCCCTTCCGCCTCCAGAGCCGCCACCTCCTTGAGCAGCTCAAAAGGATCGATAACGACTCCATTGCCAAGGATGCATCGCACGTCCGGCCGCAGGATGCCTGAGGGAATGAGATGCAAAACATGTGTTTTCCCTCCAACGGAGAGGGTGTGACCCGCATTGGCGCCCCCTTGAAACCGGGCCACCCAATCGGCCTCTCCCGCCATCGAGTCGATGATCTTTCCTTTTCCCTCATCGCCCCACTGACACCCGACCACAACGGTTACCGGCATCTTGTCTCTCCATTCCGATTCCAGCTGGCACAACTCATCGTCACGGCATATGAAGCCGCTCTCTCCGATTTCGGAAAGTTTATCCCTCGGAGAGCTTGTCGGGAAAAACCACGGCGAACGTGAGGGTGCCCCCCTATTGTGGTTCGCGTCAAGCCTTCAGAGTCTGATTCGAATCTAAAAGATCATTTTATTCGAGGGGTGGGATTCAGGCGGCATGTTGACAGGGGTCGGCCAATTCGGACCATTGGGACTTGAGGCCATATTCCAAAATTTGTGAAGCCTCCCGCACCGGCAGGCATCGCAGGGCCTCCCGAGCCGCCGCGGGGAGAGCATCGACATCAGCGCTCTGATCCGCAGGGAAAAGGACCAACTGAATTCCTTCCCTCCAGGCGGCGAGGAATTTCTCTCGCAGTCCGCCAACCGGCATGATCCGTCCATGGAGTGTAATTTCTCCCGTCAAGGCCAGATGATCGGCGGCCGGAATCGACCTCAGGGCGCTGACAAGAGCCAAATAGATCGCCGCTCCGGCGGAGGGGCCGTCCTTCGCCAACTCACCGCGGGGAAGATGCACATGGATGTCCATCGGTGATGCCGACGGATGGACGATGCCATGGGCCCTGGCGCAGGTTAAAGCGGCTCGAACAGAATCCTTGAGAGCAGATCCCGCCCCGCCGGTAACAAGGATCTTCCCCCGCCCCGGCAAAACCATAACCTCCACCGGCAAGACCTCTCCCCCCACCGAGGTCACTCCCAAACCCAGCGTCCGCCCGATATTGCCCTCTAAGGATATTCCAGGTGAGGGGAAGGGAGGCGGTCCCAGATCCGTCCTCAGGCGGCCTACACCAGGACTGATCCCGGCCGGGCCACCCTCGACCTGCCTCAGGACGGTCCGACGGCAGAGATGCGCCAAAGCCCTCTCCGCACCACGGACGCCCGCCTCATGGGTGTAGTGGCGAATGAGATGCCGAATTTCATCTTCGTGCAGCGACAACTCTCCTGCCTTCAGACCGTGGAGCCGCTCCATCTTCGGGATGAGATGCTCGACGGCAATGCGGACTTTCTCCTCCTCGTGATACCCAGGCAAGGGGAGGATCTCCAGGCGGTCTTTTAGGGCCGGAGGAATTCCCACCACGGAATTCGCGGTCGCAATGAAAAGGACCTGGCGGAGATCATAATCGACCTCGAGATAATGATCAGAGAAGGATTTGTTTTGCTCGGGATCGAGGATCTCAAGGAGAGCGGCCGCAGGATTCCCACGGACATCAGCCCCCAGCTTATCGATCTCATCGAGCATCAATACGGGATTGATGGTTCCGGTGCGTCGCAGGGCCTGAATAATCCGGCCCGGCATCGATCCGACATAGGTTCGGCGATGCCCCCGGATTTCCGCCTCATCCCGGATGCCGCCAAGGCTGATGCGGGCGAACTTCCGTCCCAGAGCCGTGGCAATCGATTGCCCGAGGCTGGTCTTGCCCACACCCGGCGGGCCGATGAGGGCCAGAATGGTCGGAGGCAGACACCGTGTCTGCCGGATGACAGCGACGGCCTCGAGAATTCTCTCTTTTACCGGTTCTAGACCTTCGTGATCCTTATTTAAGATGCGCCGGGCCCTTTTCAAATCGGTGCGATCTTTGGTTTTTTTCTTCCAGGGCAAGGCAAGCAGCCAATCGATATAGGTCCGCACGACAACGCCCTCAGGTGAAAGGGGCGGCATGTGGGATAATCGATGCGCCTCCTCCAGAGCGCGGATCTGGATCGGATTCGGCAGCTCACTGCACTGAATGAGTCGAACCAAATCTTCACCAGTGCCCGGAGAGCGCTCGGAAGGAGGTCCCGCTTCGGTCAGGAGATCCCGCCTTGAATGAGGCGGCGCGAGACGGCTGATTTCCATCTTCATGCAGGATTCGAGCTGTCGCACCTGGTCCTGAAGATCGAGTGACTGCAGAATTTCCTGTCTCTTTGAAGGAGAAACGAGGAGATGGGCCGCGATAAACTCCAGAAGCTGCGCGGGGCTTCTAATCGTCCCCAATTCCTCGGTCAAGCCGGGCGAATGACGCGGTTCGAGTTTAGAATATTCTGAGAAGAGACTCCGAAGATGGACCAGGTCTCTTATGATCCCCGGCTTCTTTCCGACTTGGATATCGCCGAGCAGTTCCGCAGTGGCAAGTTGCCATCCCCCCTGATCCTTTGCCTGCTCCCATCGGGCACGGACCTCTCCTTGGAGAACAACCCGAAGCCCCGGGGCTTCGCCGTCGACGGCCTGGATGATGTTGGCAAGGGTCCCCACCGAGTGAAGCCTGGAGGGATCAGGGTGATCCTCGATAGAATCTTTCTGCAGCGTGACCAGAACCCGGCGATCCAATTGGAGTGCCGCTTCGAGGGCCAGGCGGGTCTCCGGCCGTGAAAAATAGAGAGGAATCGTGACCCCTGGGAAAAGGACTTGATCCCTCAGGGGTACCAAGGGAACCGAAATCCGAGGACCCTGCTGTCGCGGTTCCTTTGGTCTCTCCGGCGAGAGGCTGTGCTCAAGCTTCTTTTTTGGAAGCCTCACGGTACCGGAGCACGGGAGGCTCCCCCTTCGTAATTGTCGCCTCTGTTATAAGACAGCTCTCGACGTCATTGCGGGAGGGGAGATCGTACATAATATTGAGCATCGCCACCTCCATGACGGCCCGGAGCCCACGCGCTCCAGTCCCCCGTTTATTCGAGATCTTCGTCACCGCCCGCAGCGCCGCCTTATCAAACTCGAGACGGACATCTTCCATATCGAAGAACTTCTGATACTGCTTTACGATAGCGTTCTTCGGCTCGGTAAGGATCTTCAGAAGCGCATCTTCGTCGAGATCGGTCAGCGAGGCCAGAACCGGCAATCGGCCGACCAGCTCTGGAATGAGACCGTATTTGAGAAGATCTTCCGGCTCCAATTTCGCGTAGATTTCGCCCAGTCCCATTTTTTTGCGGCTTTGATGCTCGGCCCCGAATCCGATGGCCGTTTTCCCGATACGGGATTCAATAATCTTGTCGACACCCCCAAAGGCGCCGCCGCAAATGAAGAGGATATTCTTTGTGTTCACTTCGATATATTTCTGCTGCGGGTGCTTGCGGCCCCCCTGCGGCGGGACGTTGGCAACAGTCCCCTCCAGCATTTTCAAAAGGGCCTGTTGGACACCCTCCCCAGAGACATCGCGCGTGATCGAGGGATTCTCACTCTTGCGGGAGATCTTGTCGATTTCATCCACATAGACAATGCCGTGCTCGGCGTTGACCAGGTTGAAATCAGCCGCCTGGAGGAGACGGACAAGAATATTCTCAACATCCTCCCCGACATATCCGGCCTCGGTGAGAGAGGTCGCATCAATCATGGCAAAAGGAACTTTGAGGGATCTGGCGAGCGTGCGGGCTAACAAGGTCTTTCCGCAACCGGTCGGACCGACGAGCAGGATATTGCTCTTCTCAAGTTCAACATCCGGCAAACTGCCGGGTCCTGACTGGAAGACTCGCTTGTAGTGATTGTAGACGGCGACAGAGAGTGTCTTTTTCGCATGTTCCTGCCCGATGACATAGTCGTCGAGAATCGCTTTGATCTCTGCGGGCTTGGGTAAAGATTCACGGGGCATTGGCAGCCCCTGATCGGGCTCACCTTCGAGGATATCGTTGCAAAGCCGGACACATTCGCTGCAGATATAGACGGAGGGTCCCGAAACCAGCCGGGCTACCTCCTCCTGTCCCCTTCCACAGAAGGAGCAGCGAATGGGATGAGGAGAACTGATCCGTTTCTTCATTTCCTCTCCAAACTTGACGTTAAGCCATCCAAACCCACCGACAAACCACCCTCAAAATCTTCGGCCGGTACTAGCTCTTCTTCACAATCACCTCGTCGATTATTCCATATTCTTTGGCTTCATCGGCTGAAAGGAAGAAGTTGCGGTCCGTGTCTTTTTTAATGATATCTATTGGTTGCCCTGTATGAGTTGCGAGGACCTCCTGAATCTGCTCGCGGAGTTTCAGGATCTCCTTTGTGTAAATCGCCAGATCGGTAGCCTGTCCCCGGCTGCCGCCCATGGGCTGATGAATCATGACCCGGGCATGGGGCAATGCTGATCTCTTGCCCGCGGCACCAGCCGCCAGCAGGAGAGCCGCCATAGAGGAAGCCTGCCCGATACAGGTCGAGGCAACATCAGGCCGAACGAATTGCATCGTGTCGTAAATGGCCATGCCGGCTGAAACAACACCCCCGGGAGAGTTGATGTAGAGGTGGATGTCGCGATCCGGATCCTCGGCCTCGAGAAATAGCAATTGAGCGATGATCAGGTTGGCGGAGACATCATCAATGATCCCTCCGATGAAGATGATCCGATCCTTGAGAAGCCTTGAAAAGATATCGTAAGCCCGCTCTCCTCGGCTCGACTGTTCCACCACGATGGGAACCAGGGCCATAACTTCCTCCTTCATCAATACCGGGGCGTCGCGCGGTGCGGCGGACGGGGATTCTCTCAGGGGAGAATAATGCCGCCTTTGGACCGCTTTTCACCCTTCTGCTCATTCTGAACGAATTGGTGAACCTTTATTTTCTTGAGCAGGAAATCGATGGTTTTTCGTTCCATAATATTATCCTGCATCCGAACCAGATCCTCGGACTTGAGAATCGAGCTTCGGAGCTTGGCCAGGGGAATCCCTGTTTGCCGCACAAGAGCCTCCAACCGCTCGTTCAGATCCTCTTCCGTGACTTTGATTCCCTCGCACTTCGCAACCGAGGTCAGTAGAATCTGGCGTCTCTGGGTCCGCTCAACCATTGGCCTAACCCGGCCTTCCACATCTTCCGATGAGATGGGTCGCCCTTCTTTCTCGCTTCGTTCCCGAACCGAGTCCAACCCCCTCTGGACCATTCCAGGGGTGAGTGGCAAGGGATTCAGTTGGATCAACCGGTCCATCAAGGATTCTTCCAACCGGGCCTGGGATCTGGCTTCAGCGTCGGCTTCCAGCCGCTCCCGGATCTTTTCTCGTAACCCGGCAAGATCCAGCCCAGGATCCACCTCTCGAGCAAAATCATCGTCAAGTGGCTTGAGCTTCTTTTCCTGAATCTCTTTGGCCAGTAGCCGGTAACGACGTTTTTGTCCCCGAAGGCTCTCCTCCGAATAATCTTTGGGGTACTCAACTTCAATAAAGCGCTCCTCACCAGCGCTGAGTCCCACCGAGGCTTCCTTGAATTCCTTCAGAAGATTCTCGCCGCCCACCTCCATTTGGATCTCCTGCCGTTCCATTTTTGCCATTCTCTGACCATGGACATCCACCGGCTCCAAATCCGCCTTGAGTATATCTCCTTTAATAGATTGACGTTCAGCCGGAACCAGGTCAGCTCGACTCTCCCTGATTTCAGCAAGGGCGGCTTCAATCTGTTCGGCCGTCGTTTGAGGAATTTCCTGTTCCAACTCGATCTCGTCTATACCCTTCACCTCGATCTCCGGCCAGATTTCCATCGTGACCTGGAAGCTCATCGGTTCATTGGGTTCGAATTTGAGATCCTCTATCTTAGGATCTCCTATCGGATCCAGCTCGGCCTCTTTGACCGCCTCTTCGATCGCCTTCGGTACCAATTGGTTCACGAGATCACTTTGGATCGTGGAGCCGAATCGAGCCCGAATGAGGCTCTGTGGGGCCTTCCCGGGACGGAATCCGGGGATCTTCAGTTCCCGTCGTAGCCGGTTGACGGCATCCGCGTATTCCTTCTCAACACGTTCGACAGGCACCGTGATGTGCAAGGTCTTTTGCCAGGTCCCGGTATCTTTGACATCAACCTGGATCATTCATCCTCCCAACTCTAATGATTCATGGAGAAACATCCGCCCCGGCGGTCCGGATTGGGTACTCCCCGATCGAGGCGAACACAACGGTGCGAGAGGGGGGACTCGAACCCCCACGATTGTGGAATCACTGGATCCTAAGTCCAGCGCGTCTGCCAATTCCGCCACTCTCGCCAGGTCTCTTTAATCCGAGTATAGAACCCCGATTCCAAGGTGTCTATGCACGGCGCCTTTTCTTATCAGCACCCTTTGAATACCGCTTTTCTCTTCTCCAGAAAAGCCGTTGTTCCCTCTTTCATATCTTCCGTCGCCGCTAACAGACCAAAAAGATTGGCCTCGAGATAGCAACCCTCCGTAAAAGAGATTTCCAGGCCGCGGTGAACCGCCTCCATGGCATAACGAACGGCCAGGGGACCCCTTGAGGCGATCTTCAACGCCATCTCCTTCGTCGCTTCGAGGAGTTGATCCGGCGGAGCGACCAGATTGACCAGACCGAATTCCAACGCCTGCTGGGCCTTGATAGGCTCCCCCAACAATATCATCGCCAGAGCCCGCCCCTTACCCACAACGCGGGGCAACCGCTGTGTGCCGGCATAGCCGGGGATAAGACCGAGGGTCACTTCCGGCAACCCCAACCGCGCCGTTTCACTGGCCACACGCAGTGTACAAGAGAGAGCGATTTCGCAACCCCCGCCCAGGGCATAACCGTTCACAGCCGCAATGACCGGTTTTCCGAGATGCTCAATGATGTCACACAAGACTTGCCCGCGGTGGGAAAGCTCCTTGGCTTTCTGTGCGTTGAGTTCCGATAGTTCTTTGATGTCGGCGCCGGCGATAAAGGCCTTATCTCCTGCTCCGGTAAGGATCACGACCAAGACCTCATCATCTTCGCCCAGTTGCCTGAAGAGATCCTTCAACTCGCGAATGGACTGGGCATTCAGGGCATTGAGCTTATCCGGACGATTTATGGTCACAATGGCCAATGGCGCTTCTTTTTTAAGTATGACGGTTTCCCAACTCATTTTTCCTCCTCGGCTCTTTAGAATGCCGCACTTTAAATTTTCTGGTTCGGCCCGGCTCCCCGCTCCGTAACCTCAACGAGCCCCTTACCCAACGGATGCCGTCGCCGGATCCATGACCGACGCCTGCCAAGGTGGATTATGCCGCCCCAAAATGCCGGATGGAACCACTCTCAACATTAAAAATCCTCCAGATCCCTACGCTTCAGGTGTTGCGGATTCCCGTTCTAAAAGAAGCGTGAGCCAGTAGGGCCTCCGCCGACTGATGAGTTTGTTCACCCCATCGCAGAAGAAGGAAATGGGGCTGTAGGAACTCCTCGGGAATTCAGTGCTCCGACAACGCGGGCACATGACGGTGCGGCCCTTCGGGACCTGGAACCATCGCCGACCCCATCTTCTCTTTATCTTGAGGAGCGGCAGCGGGTAATTTCTGACGAACATTCCTCCGACACGGCTGCCGCGTATCCGATATCCTTCAAAAAGAACCGCCAGCGACTTTCGAGAAAAGGCGCGATGATGATGAGAGGCATTAAAAATAGTTGAACAAACAGGGCACTTTAATTCATTAAGATGGATATTTTCATTATTGGGGACAGAGACAAGAATATACTCCAGATCGAGCCGAAGAATCTCTTTTACAGTTTTGTACAAGTCGTCATCTTCGAGGTGCTCCAACAACTCACTGCAGAGAAGAAGATCAAAGCCTCCCGAACGAAGCGGGAGATCGGCCGAAGAGGCGCAAATCTTCGGAACTTGTACAAAACCCAAGCCCGAACGACTAAAATCAATCCCGGTCATTTTATAATCATGGGCAAGAATATTTGTGACCACCCCGTTGCCGCACCCCAAATCAAGGATCCGGGAAACTCCGCACGGAATCATAACCCGGAATTGTTGTATCTTTCCCTTTACAGCGGGAGTCAATGTAAAAGTGTCCCAGGTCTCAGGATTTTCAAAAAACTCTTGATCGGAGTGACTCATATCAATTCACACACAGTCCACTCCCGCCCCGAAAACAAGAATAGCGGTATCTGCCGTGTACATTTTCTTTTTTTTACGGAACTGCTCCGGCTCGAGATTTTTAATAAAAACCGAAGCAAGAAGCGGAGCAAATGGCTGAAAAAAAATCCTTCTCAAAACCCATGGAATCTTTTGATTCCCAAAGATAAGATTGTGAGCATTGAATCCCGGCTCTCCTATATATTCAGTCTTAACCAGTTCGTGTTTGCAATATCGCACAATCCGATCGTGAAGGTTCTTATCGTTATAATACCGCATATAAAATTGTTTCTTCGGCATATCCCCCTTTATATAGACCTGGGAACGGTAGTAACGGGGTTCATCTCTCCATGGATCATAGGGCACGGAAATGACCAATCGGCCGGCCTGATCCAAAACACGGGCTAACTCGCCCACAGCGTGTGATTCATCCGGGATATGTTCGAGAACACTGATCACGGAAATTTTATTAAAGAAACCATCGTCAAAAGGGAGGTCCGCCGCATCCTTCTCCAGAAAATTCAATCGCCCTTCCGCAACGAGCCGTCTTGTCGCCGGCACACGATCCGCCATTTTGAGCTGAGCCGCGGCAAAGCCCGGCTCCGGATCGGCCGCCCAGACCCGGCACCCGTACCGCAGCGCCAGAATCTGCGCAATCGGTGAAAAACGGGTTCCAATGTCGAGGAGCCTGTCTTCCGGACGGAGGTCCAGAGCGCGCACGACAGCCGGATATTCGGCGCACCGGGCATAGGGCACTCCCCTTGAGAAGGCAGCAGGACCCTGCCGGAGGAGGTACTTATAGTATTCGAGGAGCATAGATCCTGCCACCGATCCCAATGCGGTCCCAAACCGCGACCTTAATGAGGATAAATTCGAGTCTCTTGAGACTACACTCTTGGACCAGCCTCCACAATCCCTTTGGCCGTGGATCCCCAGTGGGTCCCTTGACCCTTTCCCCGATGCTGATAGGATAGCAAGGGTTGGGATTCTGAGGGGATGGGATTCTGGACGAGGGACCTTGAGACGTCTTTCTGCAAAACTCCCACAGAACGAACGATGATCGCAAACTGAATTGAGGAGGTTAGAGTGCCGTCTGAAAAGCGGAAGACCGATCCAAAGATTACAAAGCTGCGCCGACTAAAAAGCAAAGCGGAACAAGGCGGCGGAGTCGCACGGATTCAGAAGATACATGATCAGGGCCGGATGACAGCGAGAGAACGCGTCGCAGCCTTGGTTGATCCCGGAAGTTTTGAAGAAATGGGTGTTTTTGTAACACATCGTTGTGTCGATTTCGGAATGCGATCCAAGAAAATTGTCGGTGACGGTGTGATATCAGGATTCGGGCGCATCAATGGACGACCAACATATATCTTTTCACAGGATTTCACTGTATTCGGCGGCACTCTTTCCGAGTCAAACGCAAAGAAGATTTGCAACATCATGGATCAGGCGGTGCAAAACGGCTGTCCGGTTATCGGCTTAAACGATTCCGGAGGCGCCCGCATACAGGAGGGGGTGTTGAGTCTTGGCGGCTACGCTGATGTTTTCTTGAGAAATACCCTCGCCTCCGGCGTCATACCCCAAATTTCCGCCGTTTTCGGCCCTTGCGCGGGTGGAGCGGTCTACAGCCCGGCCATCACCGATTTCATCCTCATGATTAAAGAAACGAGCCATATGTTTGTCACAGGGCCGGATGTCATCAAAGCCGTGACCAACGAAGTTGTAAGTTTTGAGGATTTGGGTGGCGCAATGTCCCACGCATCAAGGAGCGGAGTCGCACATTTTGCAACTGAAGATGATTTAGATTGCATAGAGACCATCAAGAGACTTCATTCATACCTTCCACAAAACAATATCGAAAACCCGCCGCATGTCGCGCCAAAAGACCGGCCCGATCGGATGGATGAAAATCTGGACACCATCGTCCCGATGGAACCCAACAAACCGTACGATATGAAAGAGGTTGTGCGAAAGATCGTTGATGACGGCGAGTTTTTTGAAGTCCACGAGCATTTTGCCCAAAATATCATCGTCGGATTCGCCCGGTTGGATGGCGATACTGTCGGCATCGTCGGCAATCAACCAAAGATCCTTGCGGGCGTATTGGATATCAACTCATCCGTCAAAGCCGCACGATTCGTCCGATTCTGTGACGCTTTTAACATTCCACTGGTCACTTTTGAAGATGTCCCCGGATTCCTTCCCGGAACGGCACAGGAATGGGGAGGTATTATCAAAGAAGGCGCAAAACTCCTCTACGCATTTTGTGAAGCCACGGTGCCGAAACTCACTGTGATCACCCGCAAGGCTTACGGCGGCGCCTATGATGTTATGTCATCCAAGCATATTCGCGCCGATTACAATGTAGGTTGGCCTTCCACGGAACTCGCCGTGATGGGAGCCGGCGGCGCGGTCAATATTATTTTCCGGAAACAAATCAAAGAATCGAAAAATCCGGCGGCCGAACAGGCGAAACAGGTGAAAAATTACAATGAGACATTCGCCAATCCTTACATCGCAGCCGGTTTGGGGTATCTGGATGATGTCATCGAGCCCAGGGAAACCCGTCCGAAATTAATCCGGGCCCTCGCCGTCCTAAAAACCAAAAGGCAAAAGAACCCGCCGAAGAAACACGGGAACATCCCACTTTGAACCTTATCCATCCGAGGAGATAAACGGAGACCCTTTTCATGTCCAAGATTCCAAAGAAAGTACTCGTTGCAAACCGCGGTGAGATCGCTGTTCGCATTCTCCGAGGTATAAAGGAGATGGGTTGGACCGGTGTCGCCGTTTACTCCGAGGCGGATCGAGGCTCTCTGCATGTGCGCCTGGCCGATGAAGCCTATCTGATCGGCGCACCTGCACCAGTGGATAGTTATCTCAACATTGAATCCTTACTGGAAACGGCGCGCAAATCCCGGGCCGGTTATCTCCATCCCGGTTATGGATTCCTGGCTGAGAACGCCGGTTTCGCCGAAGCGGTGACCCGGGCGGGTCTACGCTTCATCGGACCATCGGCCGAGGCTATCGCCTCGATGGGGAACAAGGTCGAAGCGAGAGAGATGGCGATAAAGGCCGGAGTGCCTGTGACACCGGGCACCGATGCCCTTCCCATGACGGGACCCAAAGCCCTCAAGGAAGCGCATCGATTGGGTTATCCCATTTTGGTCAAGGCCGCCTTCGGGGGAGGCGGGCGCGGGATGCGTGTTTGCAGAAGCGATGAAGATCTTGATTCGGCGATTGAAACAGCACACTCCGAAGCAGAGCGCGCGTTTGGCGATGGGACCCTCTTCCTTGAAAAATGGCTCGAAACCTCCCGGCACATTGAAGTGCAGATCATGGCGGATGACCATGGCCATGTTGTGGCCATGGGAGAGCGGGAGTGTTCCATACAACGCCGTCATCAGAAGCTGATAGAGGAAACGCCCTCGATGGCGGTCAATGAAACCCTCCGAACACAAATGATGGAGGCCGCCGTAAAGCTGGCTAAGGCGATCGGCTATTCAGGAGCGGGCACGGTGGAATTCCTGCTCGATTCCGACGGATCGTTCTATTTCCTCGAGATGAACACGCGACTGCAGGTCGAGCATCCCGTGACGGAGATGGTCACCGGATTCGATCTTGTTAAAGCCCAGTTGATAGCGGCCGAGGGCAAGAAGCTTCCCTGGGGTCAAAAGGATATACGGCCGCGCGGTCATGCAATCGAGGCGCGGATTTGCGCTGAAGATCCCTTCCGGGATTTCGCCCCGCAGGCCGGCTTCCTCTCTCATCTACGTCTCTCATCCGGGCCGGGCCTACGGAATGATATGGGCTTCACATCCTTCAGCGAGGTTCCTATTTATTATGACTCTCTCATGGGAAAGGTCATCGCCTGGGGTTGCGACCGCGAAGAAGCCAGGATCCGTCTTCTTCGAGCCCTCGGCGAGATGATCGTCGCCGGCGTCTTGACAAATATTCCCTTTCACAAATGGTGTCTGTCCCATCGACGATTCATTGCAGGTGACTTATCGACCCGATTCGTGGATGAAGAGTACAAACCCGAACTATTCGAAGACACAAAAGATGAAACTTCTTTGGCCATTGCCGCCGTCCTCGCCGCTGAAAAGGAGCGGTATTTAACCTTCAGCACATCACATCCGGTTTCACACCCCCCAAGTCCATGGGCTCTCGCGAGTCGTCCGGGCCGGGGTGAAGCATAAAGGGAGATTATCTTAATGGGTCGCCGCAGTTATATTGTTCAACTCGATTCAAAACCGGTTTCTCTTGTCGTTGAGGATGACGGCCCGGAATTGAAGATCCATATCAACAGCAGGGTGATTCGTGTGGATCAAGCCCATACCGACGCCAATGGCGCCCAACACCTTCTATTGAACGGCGTGGGGCGGGAAATCATTCTCAATCGAACCGGGCCCCGATCTTACCGCCTGGTTTCATCATCCGTCGAGTATAAGGCGGAGGTTCAGGATGCCTGGCTCAGCAAATTCAACCGGGCGCAAAAGAGCACGGGACGGGCGAAACAACAGACCATTCGCGCTCCGATCCCCGGCACCATTGTGCGCATCGCCGTGCAACCCGGCGATGCGGTCGAACTGGACGACCCCCTGGTGATCCTCGAGGCGATGAAGATGCAGAATGAAATCCTCAGCCCCTATCAAGGGGTCGTAACGGCTGTGGAGGTCAGTGAGGGACAATCCGTCCTCGGTGAGGAACCGCTGATCCTTCTATCCTTGGAATGATGCCACGCCTCTAATTAAGGGAGACGAATCACTATGGCGGATGAAAATCCCCGCAGCGCCTGGGAGACGGAATATGGCAAAAGCAGATTGCGAAAAGATCAATTCAAGCGTTCCTCAGGAGATCTAAAGCCTTTGTACACGCCGGCGGATGCCGCTGGAGTAGAACACGATCGCGATCTGGGTTACCCCGGTTCCTACCCCTTCGTGCGCGGCGTTCAGCCGACGATGTACCGTGGGCGGCCTTGGACCATGCGGCAATACGCCGGATTCGGAACCGCCAGAGAAACCAACGAACGATTCCGCTACCTCCTGGAACAGGGGCAAACAGGATTATCAACGGCTTTTGATCTGCCGACACAGATGGGTTTGGATTCCACTCATCCTCTCGCTCGCTATGAAACAGGCAAAGTCGGTGTGGCGATCGATACCATCGAAGATATGGACCGTCTATTAGAAGACCTGCCCCTCGACCGACTTTCATTATCCATGACAATAAATGCCACGGCCCCCATTCTGCTTTGTATGGTTCAGGCGATTGCGGCCAAACGCGGAATCCCGGCCGAGAAACTATCCGGTACCGTTCAAAACGACATCCTGAAGGAGTACGCCTCCCGCGGCACCTTTATTTATCCTCCGGAACCGTCGCTGCGGCTTGTCGCCGATCTCATTGAATACGCGGCGGAGGCAATCCCGAGATGGAATGCCATCTCCATCAGCGGCTATCACATTCGGGAAGCGGGCGCAACGGCCGCCCAGGAGCTGGCATTTACATTGGCGAATGGGGTAACCTATGTAGAGGCGGTGCTGGATAG